>CALVZC010000003.1 GCA_944372425.1 uncultured Bacilli bacterium | reverse complement strand
AGAAATTATAAAAGCACTCCATATTTATTTATGGAGTATTGGCATAACATTCAACATTATGGTCTAACATAGATATATTAAAATGTCATAAATTATGGGTGTTTAATACACTCATTTTTTTATTTCAATTTACTATTCTTTGGCTTTATTCTAAATATTCTTGCTTTGTTAAATGTTCTTCATGAAAAAGGAACTTTAATATATGAATTTTTACTAAAACTATTTAATTGATGTTTTTTCGCTAAGCTTTTGAATATATTATTTCTACTTTTTCATATACAAAGTTCCAATCAAAATATTTTTTGTTATTCTTAAAAATGTTCTTGTTGTACCATATCTTCTAAATTTTCATTGCTTTTTGCTTTTATGTCATTGACATATTAATTTATAATATTCAATATTTGTATCGAATCTATATTAAAAAAGTGATGTTTAATAAACTTTTAATTTTGATATAATAAGTAATATTACATATTTATTATACTTAATTTTTTATTTAAAATTGTTCCATAGTACAAGTTCCATTAGATAATTCATTATTGTTATTATCTATAAATGAATCTACATATTTATCTGCGTCAAATTTATGAGTAGAGTAATTTAGATATATAGATGCTTCACTGCCAAGAATATCTTCTAAATTATTTATTTTTTCTAAATCATAAGTAAATGAATAAATAAAGCTTGTATTACTTTTTACTTCTATAGTTCCTATTATGCCTTCAATTTCATTTGCTCTATTAACTGCTTCTTCTTGAATATTTTTTTGACTATTGGCACGTTCTTCACTTGAATATTCTTCTTTATTAATAATTTTTATCTCTTTTAAAATCATATTGTTATCATAAGTAAAGATTTCTGTTGTAGTAGTTGTTGCCTCGTAGTCGTTTTCTGGTTTAGAATTAACAGTACAAGTCATTACTATATCTTTCTTATTTTCTTCTTTTTGTTCTTTTGTTTTGGTAGTATTACCGCATCCAGTTATACTAAATAATAATACTACACACATCATAACTAATAAAATTTTCTTACTCATACTCATTTTCTCCTTACCCTTATTTGATATAGTTATTATAGAATAAAATAATAATCCAGTCAAATATTTACATAGAAATATTATTAGAATGGTTATATTATCATTGTGAGAATAAAATTTTAAATATTTATAAAAACTATTCTGTTTATTTTAGTAATAATGATATTTTACGTATTATTGACAAGCTGAATCTTTCTTCTGAAAAGGATAAGATTTATGCAAAATATTCTTTAGGAACAAAACAAAAGTTAGGAATAGCTCAAGTTTTGATGGAAAACCCTGATATTATTATATTAGATGAACCATTAAACGGTATTGAAAAATTAACGGCTGAAAAAATTAGAGAAATTTTAAAAGAAGAAAAGGAAAAAGGAAAATTAATAATAATTGCTTCACATATTAAAGAAGATATTGATTTTTTAGCTGATGAAGTTTATGAAATAGATTCTGGTAAAGTAATAAAGATTAAATAATTTGTAATATTTTTTATAGTTTAAAAAATATCATTTAATGTTATAGATGATATTTTTTTGTTAGTTAATTAAAAAAGTTTTCATAAATCATTTAAAATATAAATATTTTAAGCCTAATTTTTTATATATATCGCTTGCTCTAGGCAAAGATAAAATTCTAGCAAATAATAAGTTATATAACTCATCAAATAAAAAGATAGAACAAAGACTATAACTTAGGATTAAGAAGTATTTCTTTTTCATTTTTTTTGCTAAATAGAAGCAAAATGGTACTACTAAATATATTAGTAATAAACCAGATACACTAAATAATAAAATGCTCCTTAGACAAACATATCCGTTAATGTTAAAGAAGCTTAATATTTCTTTACTATAGTCCCAACATTTTATTCCCATAATATATTCCATAAAATAACCAGCAAAATATTCAAGTATACCAGTAGATATCATACTAGTTAAGAATACTAATAGGGGATTTCTTCTTTTATTATAAGTTAATAAATAAATTATAATAGCTCCTATTGCATAAATATTTATCCAAGGAAGAAAATTACCTCCTCGAAAATATATTTCTTTCATACCACTATTGAAATAATAAAATATAACTTCGTAACACCAACCAAAAATACCTGATATTACAATTATTAAACTAAATATTCCTAACATTGTTTTCTTATCAAAATTATGATTTTTTAATAAATATTCTTTATACATTTTTTTCATTTTATTACATCCTAATCATTTTTATAAATCTATTTTAACAAAAAAAACTAAGTAAAAAAAAGTATATTATTTATAAATTTATTCTTTCTGTCTAATTAAGACAACAAGGTGATAATTTTAATATAGTAATAAAATATTAGATTAAATAGTTTTTAAAAACGATGTTAAGATAGTTATTTTTTTATTTATTAATGAGACTATAAATTTATTGCTTGGGTATTAGAATTAATATATAATTAGATTATAGAAATAAAAGTTTAAAATGTTAAATATTAATCAGGAGGTATAAATGGAAAAAGTTAAAGTTGGTATTTTACCAAATCAATTTTTAAAATCAAATGGGACTTTTGATAAAGATGAAGCAATTAAGTTATCTGGGAAAATAGCAGGTGTGTGTTATGATAAAGAAGGCTTTTCTCATCTTGAAAATGAACCTGAAGAAAAAACATTACGTAGAGTTAATAGGACTTTAAATAATGGACATCATAGTGTTTATGATCATATATCTATTAGTTTAAATTTACAAAATATACCTAAAATTTTAGCAATGGTACTTAATAATGAAAGTCAATATACGACAAGTGAAAAATCAGCCCGTTATACTGAGATTGAAAGAAAAGATGATTCAATTATTACAGAAGAAGAAGCAAGATTATATAATAAATGGATATGTTTATTTAAGGCTAAGATAAAAGAAAAATATGGAAATATATATAGTGATTCTAAGATACAAAAATTAGCACAAGAAAATGCTAGGTATTTAGTTACTGTATTCATGCCAACACAAATGATTTATACCACTTCATTAAGGCAAATAAATTATCTTGCTTCTTGGTTACAAGATTATATTAATTCTCTTGATATGAATTTGGAATTTAATAAAAAATTAGCATTATCGATTAATCAGTTATTAGAAAATCTTGATGGCTTAAATATTTTAGATGATAGGTTAATGAAAAATGCTAAACATAGAAAACTTTCTTTATTTGGTAAGAATTTAGATGATAGAGAAGAATATTTTGGTTCTGTTTATTCTACTTTGTATGATGGTTCTTTTTCTTCTCTTGCCCAAGCTCAAAGACATAGAACACTAGATTATCAAATGGAAATGAATGATGATAAAAAATATTTTATTCCACCAATTATTGAAGATGATCCGATGTTAGTTGCTGAATGGCTTGAAGACATTAATAGTGTGGGTTATGTTAATCCACAAGGAGAGCTTGTAAAAATTAGTGAATTAGGTACATATGATAATTTTATTTTGAAATGTAAAGAAAGATTATGTAGTGCTGCTCAACTTGAAATAATGTTGCAAACTAGAGATACTTTGTTAAAATATCAAAAAGCATTAGAAGAGTCAAAGAATCCACTTGCCGATGATATTAAACAGTATACTTATGGCGCAAGATGTACTTTTCCAGATTTTGAATGTTCTTGTAATTGCAAATTTAACGAAGGTAAAAGGTTAATAAGGAAAATTTAATTATGGAAAATGGAAAATTGATTGTTGTAGAAGGTGCTTGTGATGGAATTGGCAAAACTACACAGTATGAAATATTATATAAACATTTGTTAAGCGATGGAGAAAAAATAGTTAGTCATCATTTTCCTTCATATGGAACATATCATGGAATCCCTGTAGAAAAATATTTAAGTGGAGATTTTGGAAGTCCAAGTGAGTTATCAGCATATTTTATAAATAGTTTATATGCAGTTGATAGAGGAATTACATGGTATACTGAATTAAGACAATTATATGATGATGAAACCACTATATTACTTGATAGATATACTACTTCTAGCTTAATTTATCAATCGGCACTAATCGATGATATAGATGAAAAGAAAGAATTTATAGATTATGTTACTGATTTTGAATATCGCAGAATAGGAATTAAAAAACCAGATAATGTTATATTTTTATATGCCCCTTTTGATTTAGTTACAAAAATTCGAAATTCTAGAAAAGAAAATGCTGGAATTGTTAATGACATACACGAATCTAATCTGGAATTTATGAAGAAAGTTTATGATAGTGCTATGTTTGTGGCAGATTATTTGTCATTTGATAAAGTACAATGCAATGATGGTGACAAAATGAGAGATAAAAATGACATTCATGAAGATGTGTATAGGCTTGTAAAATCTAGAAAATAATAATACTATTTAAAATAAACAAAGTCATAAAATAAATGGAATAATAATATCAAAACGCTAATTTTGATATTATTTTTTTAAAATAAAACATTTTATGATATACTATATGAGTATTAAATGGAGTATTATTATGAATAATAATAAATTAATAAATTTTAAATCAGACCCTTATATAATAAAAAATAAAAATTACAGTACTATAGATTTTATTTTTATTTTTCCTTGTAAATATAAGAAAGAAGATATGTTTTATCTATTATTATTAAAGCAAATATTACTAAACAGTTCTTTTTTATATAAAAGTGAAACATTGTATAAAAGAAAATTATCAGATTTAATGATTATAAGGCAATCTTTAAATAATAGAATTTTAAATAATAATTTATATTTAGAATTTAGACTTACTGTTCCAAACCCTAAAATAGTTAAAAATTATGATTTGGATAGTTCTTTTTCTTTTTTTATTAATACAATTTATAAACCTAATATAGTAGGAAATAAGTTTAATAAAAAAGTATTTGAAAGAGAAAAAACTTTTTTAAAAGAAGATATTTTAATGAGTTTAAAAAATGTTTATTCTGAATCTTATCAGAAATTTTTAAATTTAATAGATGATAAAGGTATTTTAAAAGATAACATTTATAACAATATGAATTTAATAGAAAGTGCAAATGAATATAATCTTTGTGAAGTCTATAATAAATTAATTCTTAATAATCAACCAATAATAATTATTTATGGTAATGTAAATAATAATATTTGTTCTTTGATTCAAAAGTATATTAATGATATAGGAAATAAAAGAATAAAATTGAATATTGATTATTATAATTTTTTAATTCCAAGAAAAAAGTGTAAAAAAGTTATAGAAACTTCAATCTATAATCAGTCAATTTTATATGTTGGCTATAAAGTAAAAAATATATGTGAAGATGATTTAATATATTTGAATTTAATAAAAAATATTCTAGGTATTGGTGCTGAAAGCTTAATTTTTAAGACTTTAAGAGTTGATAGTGGACTAGTGTATAGTTGTTCTACTTGGTGTGATACTATAGCAGGTATTCTTGTTATTGAAGCTTATATTAATAATAACTCAAATGATATTGTTATTGATAAGATAAAAAATCTTATTGATAGTTTGAAAAATAAAAAAGTTTTAAGCCAAGAAATTAATAGAGTTGTTAAGTCTATAAAAAATTCTATGATAAGAAAAAAAGATGATAAAAATAATAAATTAAATGACTTTATTAAAAATAAATTTAAATTTGGTTTTACTACTGAAATGTTGATAGAAGAATATTCAAATTTGAATTTGGATTTATTTATTGATTTTGTAAATAGATTAGTTCTTGACACTATTTATTTCTATAGAGGTGAATTTGGTGAAAAAAACAAAAATATATAAGTTGAAAAATGGTCCTAAAGTTGTTTTATATCAAGATACTTCTAAACATTGTACAATTGCTAGTTTATTTGTTATGTTTGGAGGAAAAAATAAAAAAGTTATAGTAAATAATGAATGTTATTCTATATGTGATGGAATGGCACATTTTATAGAACACTTCTTGATTGAACATAGTGAGTATGGTAATTCACTAGTTATGTTTGATAAAAAGAGTACTAATATGAATGGTTATACATCACGTAATGTCACCGAATATTTTATTGATTCTATTGTTGATTTTGACAGTGATTTAGAAAAACTAATAAACATAGTTAATAATGCTAATTTTTCTTTAACTGACATAGAAGAAACTAAAAAGGCAATAATTAAAGAAAAAATGATGTCAAAAGATAGTAAATTTAGAGATTTAGAAAAGATAGATTATGAATGCCTTTTTAAAAATATTAACTATCCTAATATTTTAGGTGAGGTAAATGATATTAATTCTATAAATTATGACATGGTTAAGTTTTGCTATGATATTTTTTATCAAGTACAAAATCAAATGCTTGTAGTAGCTGGTAATTTTAAGATAAAAAAAATAGAAAAACTTATTAAAGCTCTTTATTCTAAAATTGATAGAAATAAAATCAATTATAATATTCCTAAAATAATAGAAAATAATGGTATTATTTTTAAAGAAAAATGTATTTTTAAAAATATTCATATTGATTATGTTCGTTTAAATTACAAAATAAGTATAAAAGATTTGAGTGATGATCAAAAATTAAAACTTGATTTTTATTTAGAATATTTTTTATCATTTTTATTTGATTCTTCTTCTAAAGTATATAATGATTTGGTAGCCTCTAAAGTTTGTTATTATGATATTGATTATTCTTGTTCTAAAATAGATGATTTTTTTATTTTAAAAATAGGTACATCTACTAATAAGCATAATGAATTTATTAAGGCAATTAGTGATGCATTGAGAAAAAAGAATATTAATAGAAAAGCTTTTGAACGTCGAAAAAGAAAAAGTATTATAAATATAATAATGAGAGAGGATAGTTTGCTTAACACAATAAATCCATTTATTGAAAATATTATAAAGTTTAATTGTGATAAGATGGATAGTGTAGAAGATATCCAAAGACAGAGTTTTAATGATTATAAAAAATGTATTTTAAATTTAGATTTTAGTAATATGTCTGTTACTAAGATGTTGAAAATGGAAGAAAATAGTGATTTTAATTAATAATATGTTTATTGTAGAAAAATTAAATTCATTAAAGAAATCTAAATTTAGAAGTAGTTTTCATTTAAAAATAAAAGATAAGCAATATGTGTATGAAAAAGGAATAGAGACAATTGAGAAACATGCTTATGATTTTGTAATGAAAAGATTATCACCAAAAATTATAAATAACGATGGAAAACAGACACCTATGCATGGACATCCAGTATTCATTGCACAGCATGCTACAGCAACATGTTGTAGAAACTGTTTGTATAAATGGCATAAAATAGAAAAAAATAAACAGTTAAATAAAAATGAAATTGATTATATTGTTTTAATAATTATGTCTTGGATAAAGGAAGAAATGAAAAATTAATTTATTTTTTTTAAATTTATGATAAAATAATTTTATAAATTTTTATTAGAATAGAGGAATATATGAGTGATATAGCAAAAGGTTTTCTTAAGGCATTATTAGTTTTGTTAGTATTAATTTTTTTATTTTATATAATTAGATACAATGTTGTTATTAATAAAGGATTTCCTGAGGTTAATTATGAAGAAATACTTGAAGATGAAAAAAATCACTACGAAGAAGTAAAAATAGATATAGATAACATTGGAAAAAAATTATACGAAAAAGTTAATTTTAAATTTATAGAAACTAATTTTGGGAAAGAATTTTTTAATAATTATTATATTACAGGAATAGATTTTAGCAAAAACGTTAACAGTGATTTAGTTGTCTTTTTAGCTATAATAAATTTAAAAAAAGATAGTTTTATGGACATGTGTAATAATAGTGTTAATGTTTTAAAGTCAGATGTCGATGATGAAATAAAAAAACTCTTTGGAACTATTAAATATGATGACGTTTTATATAAAGAATATGATAATGGTTTAATAATTGAGTATGACGATTCTAATAATTTATATAAAGTTACTAATATTAGATGTAGTGGTATAGAGTTTGGTGATGATTATATAGAGTCAGAATTATATAAGGTGGAAAATGATAATGGCAATATAGTGATAACTGAGATAGTTTATTATGTTAGTTATTCTTTTGGTAATAATGGAAATTATTTTTTAAATTATCATTATGGTTTTGATAAAGATTCACCAATAATTGCTACTAGTAAGGATGATAAATTTAATAAAGAAAAGTTTTTAAAGTATAAGTATATTTTTGAAAAAAAAGATGATAATTATTATTTAATAAAAATTGAATCATAATTTCTGTTAATAAATATTGCAATTAATAAAAATTTATGTTATATTTCAGCTATATCACATATATTTTAAATCAAATGACAAAGACGTAATTAAATGATTCTTAATAGAGATTCTGTGGTTGGTGAAAGCAGAAAAGATAGTTTAATTAAAATCACTTTTGATGAGTTTTATCGACAAAATAAAAACGGTAATGCGTTATAATTAATGAGTGCATATTAATTGTGAATTAAGGTGGTAACACGGTATATTTCGTCCTTTGAAGTATACCGTTTTTGTTTTATTTGTTTATTTTATATGTTTTGAAAGAAAGGATTATGAGATATGAAAAAAAAGATAGTAAGTGATTTAAGATTAGGTATTTTTAAAAATTGGACGGTTGGTTATAGTGGTATGGTTTTAAAAAAAGATTATGCTAATGTTACTAGACAAATGCGACCATCTATAACTAATGATGAAATTGATCCTAGAAAAAAAGAAAGATTAAGATTTAAAATTTTAGCAAAATAATAAGCTATATAGTTACTGGAGGAATGCAAAATGCAATTTAATGAGTTAGAAAAAGGTAAAAATTCAATAATTGAAGACAAAATTAGTTCTAATTGGCAAAAAATGAATATTTTAGAGAGAACAATAGAGAATAGAAAAAATAATAAAGAATTTGTCTTTTATGATGGTCCAGCGACAGCTAATGGTATGCCTGGAATTCATCATATGCTAGCAAAATTATTGAAAGATGTTTTTTGTAAATATAAAACAATGAAAGGATATAAAGTTTTAAGAAAAGTTGGTTGGGATACCCATGGACTTCCTGTTGAAGTACAAGTAGAAAAGGAATTGGGCTTTCAAGGTAAAAGTGATATAGAAAAATATGGTATAGAAAAGTTTAATAAAAAATGTCGTGAAAGTGTTTGGAAAAATGAAAAAGCATTTAAAGACTTTACAATTAAAATGGGACAGTTTATTGATTTAGAGCATCCTTATATCACTTACGAAAATAGTTATATTGAAACAGAATGGTGGATATTAAAAAAGTTTTTTGATGAAGGATACATATATGATGGATTAAAGATACTTCCATACTGTCCTAGATGTGGAACAGGATTAGCTTCTCATGAAGTAGCTCAAGGATATGAAGAAATAAGCGTTAATACAGTAACAGTACCATTTAAATTAAAAGAAGAAGAAAACACCTATTTGTTAATTTGGACAACTACTCCTTGGACACTTTTAGCAAATGTTGCAGCGTGTGTAAACCCTAATGAAGAATATGTAAAATGCTTGTCAAAAGGGTATAATTTTATCGTAGCTAAAAAACTAGCTAATAAAGTATTAGGTGATGATTACAAAATTGTTGAAACGTATTTAGGAAAAGATTTAGAATACAAAGAATACGAACAGTTTTTACCAATATTAAGTGTAAATAAAAAAGCATTTTATATTACTTGTGCTGATTATGTAACTATGGAAGATGGAACAGGTATTGTCCATATAGCACCAGCTTTTGGGCAAGACGACTACGAAGTAGGTTTAAAATATGACTTACCTATATTAAATCCTGTTGATGAAAATGGTTGTTATACAGAAGGGCCTTGGAAGGGAAGGTTAGTTGTAGAAAAAGAACTAGAAATAGATATAATAAAGTATTTAGCAAGTGAAGATAAATTATTTAAAAAACAAAAAATGGAACATAATTATCCTCATTGTTGGCGATGTCACACTCCATTAGTTTATTACTCTAAACCTAGTTTATATATAAAAACAACAGCATACAAAGATAAAATTATTGAAGAAAATAAAAAAGTAAACTGGTTTCCATCATATGTTGGAGAAAAAAGATTTGGGAATTGGTTAGAAAATATGAATGATTGGGCAATTTCTAGAAATAGATATTGGGGAACTCCAATTCCTTTATGGAGATGTTCTTGTGGACATGACGAAATGATTGGATCAATAAATGAATTAGTAGAAAAATCAATAGAAAAAATCGACAAAAATATTGATTTGCATAGACCATATGTCGATAATATCCATATAAAATGCCCAATATGTGGAAAAAAAATGAAACGAGTAAGCGATGTAATCGATTGTTGGTTTGATTCAGGAAGTATGCCTTTTGCTCAATATCATTATCCATTTGAAAACAAAGAACTATTTGAAAGTCAATTTCCTGCTGACTTTATAAGTGAAGGAATAGATCAGACTAGAGGATGGTTCTATTCACTATTAGTTATATCTACGTTTGTAATGGGGAAAAGTCCATATAAAAATGTTTTGGTAAATGATTTATTATTAGATAAATATGGCCAAAAAATGCATAAATCTAAAGGAAACTCAGTAGAGCCATTTTCTACAATTGAAAAATATGGTGCTGACCCAACAAGATGGTATATGTTATCAGTTTCACCTGTATGGACACCATTAAAATTTGATGAAGAAGGAATAAAAGAAGTCCAAGCTAAATTTTTCAATACGTTAAAAAATACATATACTTTTTTTCAAATGTATGCTAATACAGATAAAGTTGATCCAACTAAATTTAAAGTAAAATATAGCAATTTAGAAGAAATTGATAAATGGCTAATTTCTAAATATAATAATCTTGTAAAAAATGTTACGGATGCTATGGAAGAATATGATCTTAATAAAGTGGTTAAATATATAAATTTCTTTGTTAACGAAGATTTATCAAATTGGTATATTAGAAGAAATAGAAGAAGATTCTGGGGAAGTAAACTTGATAATAGCAAGAAAGCAGTATATCAGACAACCTATGAAGTTTTAGTAGGTATATGTGAATTAATCGCTCCAATTGCTCCATTTACTTCAGAAGAAATTTATATTAATTTGACTAATAATGAATCTGTACATCTTGCAGATTATCCAGAATACAATAAAAAATTAGTAAATGAAGAAATAGAAGAAAAAATGGATTTAGTTCGTGATTTGATTTCATTAGGAAGAAATGCTAGAGAAGAAGCTAAAATTAAAGTAAGACAACCAATAGCAAAGGTTATTTTAGATTCAAAGGTAGAGCCTATTATAAAAGATTTAAAAGTTTTAATTCAAGAAGAATTAAATGTAAAAGAAATAGAATTTACTAATAATTTAAGTGAATATATGACTTTTACAGTAAAACCTAATTTTAAAATTTGCGGACCAATTTTTGGTTCAAATATGAAAAAATTATCTATTGAATTAGAAAAGACTGAGCAAGAAGAAATAATTAAATTAAAAAATGGAAGTTCTATAAACATTAATATTGATAATATAGAATATGAAATAACTAGTGACATGGTCGATATAAGAATTAATTCTAAAGAGGGATTTAATGCGTCAAATGAAAAAAATAATTTTATTGTATTAGATACTACTTTGACAGATAATTTAATTAACGAAGGAATATCTAGAGAATTAATAAGTAAAGTACAGCAATTAAGAAAAACTAGAAATTTTGATATTTCTGATAGGATTGTTTTATATTATTCAAAAAATAAAGAATTTGAAAATTCAATAAAAGATTTTATTGAATTAATAAAAAATGAAATTTTAGCAAAAGATATAATTGAAAGAAATGATTGTTGTGAGTCCTTTGATTTAAATGGAATTATTGTTAAAATAGATATTGAAAAATTATAAAATTTAATTCGAATTTTATTATTATAATTATTTATGATTAATAATTTTAATTTTTTAAACATAGGTTGTTAATTGTTATTACTTAACCTATGTTTTTTAATGTACTACTTATTAATATTTTAAATTATTTATGTACAATATTACTTTTTAACTCTTTCTTTTTTTATAAAAATTTACATTGCTTTATAATATTCTTTTTTTTAAACTATTAATAAATATGTTATAATATTTTATATTAAATATGGAGGTTTTATATGGAATTTTATGAAAAACAAAAAGAAAATTCGGAAATGATAAAATATGAGTTTGAAAAAATTAAGGAAAAAATTGATGCAAATTTATTGGCAAATCCTAGGTTTCAAGCTTTATTTGAAAATGCTTGCAATTCTGCATTTGATATTACCGATAGAACAAGATATCAAGTTTCAGTTTCTGAGGATGGAAAAACTGTTGTGGTAACTGATAAAGGAAAATATTCTAAATTTTCACGAGACAATGAAGCAATAATTCATACTGCAATATTTTTAGAAGGAGAGAATTTAATATCAGAACGTAGTTTTGGTATTACGTATCAACTACCAAGACCTGTTGCAAATGATTTAGATGCTGCTCTATACACTGATTATGAAAATAGAATTTATGATAGTAATGGTATAGAGTTATCATATAGTTCTTATTCTGACACTTGTGAATATGATAGTAAAAAGCTTTTGGGTAATTTAATTGATAGAGTTTTGCAACCAACTCATAAACCCATTTTTACTTATAATCTAATACCAAGGCTTCAGAATAATATTTTTTGTTCTAATGCAAATGCAAAATGTATTTACAGATCTAAAGAAAATTTAGGGATAGCTTATCAACAAGTAACAAAAGGAATTAAAGCAAATGGCACATGGGATGAGAATCGTAGTTTTATTTGTGACGTTGCTACTGAATACCCAGAAGATTTACGTACATGGTCAAGGCCTATAGCAGTTTTTGAAAATGGTGAATATAGACCAACCGAAGAATTTCGGGATAAAACTCTTAGTGAACTTGAAAGAGATTTTAAAGATAATTTTGCTAAAGGAATTGAGACTTCCAAAACTAAAACTTCTAATCCAGTTATGTATAATAAACTTGTTGAAGCAACAACAATTTCAGATGTAAAAACATTGTAATTTGTTTTGTTCTTGAATATATTTTAAAAAAAATTAGCATAGATAAAAGATTTAATTTTCTTTAATTTATCTATGCTTTTATTAATTTTATATTCAGTTTAAATTTAAAAAAGTTATAAGAATGGATACAAAAATATTAGATAATATAATATTTTAAAAATAAAAATAGAAAAATTTTAAATTAGATTGATAAATTTGATAAAATTTGTTAACATTGTTTTAGAATAATAATAGTGTGTTTGGAAGCTGGTGGGATTAAGTGTTAGTTTTGTTAATAAAGAAAGATAAAATATATTCTGTTTCATTACCAATTGCAGTTAATGGTACATATTGGGTATCAGATAATGACAAAAGTGGTAATGAAAGAAAATTATTAAGTATTGAGGAAAAAAACGGGGAATGGTTATTAAAAAGTAATAATGATAATAAGGTAATTGAAGAAGATCGTATTATAAATGAAGTTGTTCTAAAAAATTATAGTTTTCATTATGTCCAAATTGAAAAAGAGGAAATTGCCTTATTATATTGTTGTCCTGTTTATGATTCTAATAGTATTCAAATAGAAGTTAAAGGGTCAACAGAAATTTTAATAGGAAAAAGTCAACTATGTAAAGTTATATTCAATTTACCAACGGTGTCTGACGAGCATGCAAAACTATCATATAATAATGGTATTTGGCAAATAACAGATTTAAATAGTAAGTTTGGCACCTATGTTAATAATGAAAGGTTAATTGGAACTAAAATTTTAAATCATGGCGATGTTATTTTTATAACTGGCTTAAAAATAGTTGTTCTTGGTAATTTTATAATAACTAATAATCCTTTTGATCGTGTTAAGTATAGCAGTGACGTTTTTTCGTTATATGAAAAACCAAATGTGGCAATTGAACCTACTGATGAAGAAAAAAATGCTGAGTTGGAAGTATATGAAGAAAATGATTATTTCTTTCGCTCACCACGTTTTAGGACTATTATTGAAAAAGAAGAAATGGTAATTGATCCTCCACCTGGTAAAGAAAAACAAGAAGAAATGCCTTTCATTTATACAATGGGGCCAATGATGACAATGGGGATGTCTTCAATTTTAAGTTTATATAATACCGTTGATGCAATAAGTGCTGGTGAAAGAAGTTGGCAACAATCACTACCATCGTTAGTAATGGCAGTGGGAATGTTAGCAAGTATGTTTTTATGGCCATTATTAACAAAAAGATATCAGAAAAAACAAAAAATAAAACGTGAAAAAGAGCGTCAAGAAAAATATGGCGCATATATCGAAGAAAAAAGAAATGAAATCGATTTGATAATGAAAAAGCAGAAACAAATTTTAATTGAAAATTTTATAACTTTGGACGAGTGTGAAAAAATAATTCTTACTAAAAATAGACAATTATGGGAAAGAAAAATAGATCATTCTGACTTTTTGTCTTTAAGATTAGGAATAGGTGATAAGCCATTAGAATTGGATATTAAGTATCCAGAAGAACATTTTTCTATGGATGAAGATAATTTAAAGGATATACTTAATACTTTAGTTGATAAATCTAAAGATTTAAAAGATGTACCTATAAGTATTTCTTTAACTGAAAAGTATATTTTAGGGGCTGTAGGTAAGTGGAATGAGACTAAAGAGTTTATGAAACAGTTACTATTACAAATAATAACTTTTCATAGTTATGAAGATGTAAAATTTGTATTTTTTATAGATGAAAAACATGTTGATGATTGGGAGTATGTTAAAATTTTGCCACATACTTGGAGTAATGATAAACAAATGCGTTTTTTTGCTACTAACTATGAAGAAATGTGTGAAATTTCATTATATTTGGAAAGAGTTTTAGAACCAAGAATTAATCAAGATAAAGAAGATTACAAGTCTTTTTCACCATATTATATAATTATAACAGATAATTATAAAATTTCTAAAAATGTTCAAATTATGGTTAAAGCATTAAAGTCAAAAACTAATATTGGGATGGATGTTATTGTTTTAAATGAAAATTTATCGACATTGCCAAATGAATGTACTACTTTTTTAAGTATAAATGGGAAAAACGGAGCAGTATTTGAAAGTGAACTTACATCTGATAAACAAAAAGAATTTATTATCGATAATTATATGCAAAGCAATTTTATAAGCTGTTGTAGAAAAGTTGCTAATATTCCAATAAAATTTACTAAAGATAGCTATGCATTGCCTAATTTGGTTGATTTTTTAGAAATGTATGGTGTTGGTAAAGTTGAACAATTGAATTCTATTTTTCGTTGGAAAATGAGTAATCCTACTTCTACATTGCAAGCTCCTATTGGTATTGATTCAAACGGAATGCTATTTAAATTAGATATTCATGAAAAAGTACATGGCCCACATGGTCTTATTGCGGGAATGACTGGTTCTGGTAAATCAGAATTTATTATTACTTATATTTTATCTTTAGCTGTTAATTATCATCCTAATGATGTATCATTTATATTAATAGATTATAAAGGTGGAGGACTTGCAGGAGCATTTAAAAATGATGATACTGGAGTAAAATTACCACATTTAGCAGGGACTATTACCAATTTGGATACTTTGGAAATGAATAGATCACTTGTATCAATTCAAAGTGAGTTGCGTAGAAGACAATCTGTTTTTAATGAGGCAAGACAATTATTAAATGAAGGGACTATTGATATATACAAATATCAAAAGTTCTATCATGAAGGACTTGTAAAAGAACCTATATCACATTTGTTAATTATTTCTGACGAGTTTGCTGAATTGAAAGCCCAACAGCCAGAGTTTATGGATCAATTGATTTCTGCTGCACGTATAGGACGTAGTTTGGGTGTACATTTGATTTTAGCAACTCAAAAGCCTAGTGGCGTAGTTAATGATCAAATTTGGTCAAATGCTCGTTTTAGAGTCTGCTTAAAAGTACAAGATAAATCAGATAGTAATGATATGTTGAAAGTCCCTGATGCGGCATTAATAAAACAGACTGGTAGATTTTATTTACAAGTAGGTTACAATGAATTCTTTGGATTGGGTCAATCAGCTTGGTGTGGTGCACCATATTTTCCAACAGAAAAAGTTAAGAAAAAGATAGATACATCAATGAATTTTGTAAATAATATAGGAGCTGTTATTAAAGAATCAGATGAGATAAGAATAGATAAAGTAGCAGCTCAAGGTGAGCAGTTAACTAGCATTGTTAAATATTTATCTGATATAGCTGAAAAAGAAAATATAAAAATTAAACAGTTATGGTTAGATAAAATACCAGCATTCATATTTTTAGATAAACTTGCAACTAAATACAATTATACGGTTAGCTCATTTATCATTAATCCAATAATCGGAGAATTTGATGATCCATTTAATCAAAGACAAGGATTACTTACTTTGCCAATTTCTACTGATGGAAACGCTATTGTATATGGTTCTGCTGGAAGTGGAAAAGAACAAATGTTAAATGCGATAATATATTCAACAATGATAATGCACAAACCAGAAGAAGTAAATTTTTATATTTTAGAGTTTGGTGCAGAATCATTAAGGGTCTTTTCAAAGTCTCCTCATGTTGGTGATATTTTATATATAAACGATAGTGAAAAAATCAGTAATTTATTTAAAATGTTAAAAACCGAAGTAGAACGTAGAAAGAAACTATTTGCTGATTATAGTGGTGATTATCAAACATACGTTAAATCTAGCGGTAGTTCTGTTCCAAATTATATTGTTATAATTAACAACTATGAAGCTTTTACAGAAGTTTATGATAATTATGAAGATATTATTTTACAATTAACTAGAGAAGGAACAAAGTTTGGAATTTATTTTATTTTTACAACTAGTGCAAGCAATATGATTAGATATAGATTAGCACAGAACTTTAAACAAAAATTAGTGTTGCAGCTTAATGATGAAAATGATTATTCTTCAATTCTTGGAAATGTAAGAGGTACTAAACCATCTGATATAGTTGGTCGTGGTCTTATTGATTTAGGAGCAATTTATGAATTTCAAACAGCATCTATTTGTGAACCTGATAAAGTTAATGATACAATAAGAGAAACTTGTAATATGCTTTCTGAAAAATTTGAATATAGGGCTAAGGCAGTTCCAATTTTACCTGCCAAAGTAACATATTCTTTTGTTAAAGATTATTTAAAAGGAATTAATAGTATACCTGTAGGTGTAGAAAAGAAAAGTCTTAAAGTATCGACTGTAGATCTTTTAAGAAATTATAATACAGTAATAACGTCATTAGATTTAATGACAATTAAACCATTTATTACAGAAGTTATAAAAGAAATAAGTTTGCTAGGAAACATAAAATTTAGTGTGATAGATGCAGAAGAAATATTGGATAATAGTAAGTTTAGTAATGTCAATTATTATAGTAAAGGAATTGATTCTGAATTCTTAAATTTGTATAATGAAATAAAAAATGTACAAGAAACTTATAAAAACAGTAATTATGATAAAAATAGCATAGCAAATATTCCAATTACTGTGTGTGTTATTTGTGGTATTGATAAATTTTCAGCTAAATTGTCTTTAGAAAATAAAAATTTATTTGGTAAAATGTTTGAATATGGTAAAGAACTTGAGAAATATTGCTTTGTTTTAGTTGATAGCATTGACAAATTTAAAAAGATAGAATATGATGATTGGTATAGAAATACAGTAAACAATAATAGGGGGATATGGGTAGGCGACGGTATTGCTAATCAATTTGCAATTAAGTTAGCTAAAACTTCTAAAGAGTTATATGAAGAAATTGGAAATAGGTTTGGTTATACTGTTGAAAGAGGAATTCCTGTTTTAATTAAATTATTAGAAGAGGAGTTGACAAAAAATGAATAAGGTTTTTATAGTTGTTGAAGTCCCTTTAATTGGAGAAAGATATGAAGTGTATATTCCAATTGGGAAAAAAATACATAAAGTGTCAAGTATATTAGCAAAAGCAGTTTCTGAATTGTCAGGTGGTCATTATCCATCTAAAAAAGATGCTACTATATATAGTAAAGCAACTGGAAAGCCATATAATGTTAATATTACTGTTAAAGATTCAGATATTAGAAATGGGTCAGAAATAATTTTGATATAAGGGTGTGATATAATGTCTAGCAAAAATGATATTGATGATGTCTCAATTAATACTGATAGAATTATTGAAAAAAATGATAATCAATCTATAATAACATCAGGGGAAGATATTTTAAGTTTTTTAAATATTGACTTTGATACTTTGCAAGTTGCACTTGATAATTTTAAACAGGCTAATGATAAGCTAGAAATATGCCTTCAAACTTCATTTGGTAGCGGGGCGTTTTCTGCATTAACTTCACCAGAGGATTTTATTTCAGCGTGGTTGCAAGAAGTTAATCAAAGTATATTAGAAATTTTAGAATTTTCACAAAGACATTATGATGCTATAATTTCTTTTTTAGAATCGTATATGGATAAAAGCAATGACCCTGAATTGGTTAAACCACCTTTAGTGATAAAAAATAATGGTTCTAATAGCAATAAAAATAGTTCTACTTCATTTACATCTAGCATAACAACACCAACAGTTGATAAGGAAATAAGCTTATCTTCATTAAGCCAAGTATCTTTAGGTGAATTAAATGGGTTTATTGTTGAATTAAAAAATATAGCAAATTCTAATAATGTTAATTTAGATGATTTGTTATCTAAAGAAGAATATGCAGATAAAATTAAAGAAGTAACGCTTAAATCACAATATATTCCTGATGATATAAAAGAGCTTTTAATGAATTCTGATAGTAAAATTGTTCAAAAATCTCTTGCATCTATAATGAGTGGTAATGATTCAGAAATTTTTAATTTAAATTCTTTGAATTTGGACATTATAAAAAAACGTTTAGAAAATGTTGCTAATGCTAATGATATAACTATTAATCAACTTCTAACTGATGATAAATATACAAATATTTTAAAAGAAGCTTTAGGTGAATTTGAAGATGTATCTCAACAATTAATAAAATGGGATGATATGGAGCCAGAAGAATATCAAAAAAAACTATTATCAGTATACGATGGTGACCAAATTGATGATGTAAAAAGTAATACTATTAATATTATAAGAGACTTTACGGATTATATTTCAGATGCAACAGATATTGTTCCTGAAGAATTACTTGTTCAAACAAAATATGCTGATGTTATGAAGAAAGCTGCTCAAGAATTTGCAAAATCTTCTATATTTATAAGCGCTTCATCAAATTATAGTAATGAAGGAATAAGTGGAGTAATTAAAACTCTATTTTACTAAAATATTTTTTGCATATTGATGTTTTGAAAAAATAATTTTTATATGAAATTTTCAAATTACATGTTTAGGAGGTGCTTTAATTGTGGGTGTATTTGTAAATGCAGATTTGACTCAAATAAATTTATTAGGCAATTATTTGGTTTCAGAAGCTAATGAGTTTGGAAGAATTATAAGCAAAATAAGAACAATTTCAGATCAATTGGAAAATAGTTGGCAGGGGATAGATGCAACAAAGTTTATAGAAAATTTGAATAGCTATATAGAAAATTTAGAAGAAATAAGGAAATATATTGAAGTTCTTGGTAAATCAATTTTAAAGTATCATAGCAAATACAGTAATATACTTTTTAAGTATTATGAATCAATAAAAGAGGCGTGAATATGGGAAATAATATGTTAAAAATATCTAGAAGTGAATTTTTAGCTAATTTAAGTTCACTGGAAAATGAAATGCAGAATATTAGTAATTTACTTGCTAATGTAAAAAGTAAAACTAATAAGATGAATACTTATTGGCAAGGCAATGATAGTGATATAATGGATTCTTCAATTAAAAATTTTATTACATGTTTTGATAATATTAATATACAAAATAAAGTATATGTAGATTTTTTGGTTAATGTTATAAATAATTATTGTACTTTTGACGATTCAGTAGCTAGTGAAGCTAATGATAATAAAGGTTTACGTATAAATGGCAGTTGAGAAAGGAAGCGATTTTAATGGCAAATTCTTCGGCGTTTATGTATTCTTTGAGTCCTAGATTATCTAAATTTAATGATGCCGTAGGTAATTCATTATCTACATTGGAAACAAATGCTCAAAATATTCAAAATGATTTAGATGGTATATATAATTTATATCAAAGTGCATTAAACGGTATAATTGCTGGATGGAATGATGATAATTCTAAATCTGTTAAAGCTGCATTACAGTTAATAATGGATGCCATAGTTAGATTAAATAATAGTGTAGGAAGTGAATTACTAGGAGTTATTTCAAAAGCTAAAGAAGTAAAAAAAATTATTGACGAAATAATAGCCAAGTATGCGATTGGAAAAAATTTAACTCCAAGAAGTTATAGGTACGAAAAAGATGCAAAAACGGGAAAAACGAAAAAAATTGTTGAAGAAAATGATCAAAGCACTATCGATAGTTTGAATAGAGAAATTAGCAATCTAAATTTAACTGGTGAGACGTTGTTAGATGCAATAAAAAATGGCATGAGTGGTATTTCGTTGGGAATTATCGGAAATATGACAAATGGTGGTGCTATTGGTTCCCATAATCAATTTTCTAATAATTTTTTGGTTCAAAATTCGTCTATTTCATTTAATAGTATAACCAATTATAAAGGTTTAGGTATTAATCAATTAGCAAATAAATTTAGTAATGATATTGCGGGTAGTTTAATTGGTGCTTATGCTAACAATACAGCAATTAACCCTGATATTAGTTCAAATAATATAGTTACTAAAGTTGAAGAAATAGAGCAATTGAAGAAAAATATTTCCGATTATTCAGATAGTGAATTAACTGTTGTAAGTAAAGTTGATTTTGCAGATAAAGAACGTGCTAGTGATTTCTTTAAAAATTCTAATGCTAAAGAAGTTCTTGCCAACGGAACTCAATATTCTAAGTTATTAAATGATGCGTATTTATCTGGTAATATAACTTTAGAAGAAAGAAATAAAGATGCATTGATTGTATCAGGTGATGGTGAAAATTCTCTATATAGCAAATTGTATTATAATTTAAATGGCATGAATAGTAGTTATGAAGGTGATATTGTTTTCGCTGGTGATGAGATATTCAAAAGTGATAAAAATTTTTGCAGCAATATAGATAAAATGATCAATCAAGATCAATGGATAGATGTAGATTCAAATACAAATGCATTACCTGATGAAGTGTTAAATTCTAGTGAGTCTTTTGATAATTTGATGACTACAGTTAATAATACAGAATTAGACTTCAAAACACGTAATACTGCGGTTGTAACTGCAATATTTGAGGTAAGAAATGGTGTATTAGACGGAACATATGATTGTAGTGAAGCAAAAAATATGCTAGTTGAGTTAAATAAGAGCTTTTATGATGAAAGTAGAACTTACAATTATGGAATTCGCTATTCAAATAGAGATCGAGCAAATCAATTGTATACAATGCAAAGTATGGTTACTGATACAAAAAATTGGATAAATAATGTTGAAAAATATGATAAAGCTGCCACAGCACTTGATTTATTGACTTATATAAATCAAGAAAAATAACTACTTAATTTAGGTCTATTTTTAATGTAAAAAAATGTTATATTTATATAAATTAATTGACAAAAAAAAAAAAATATACTACGATAAATACATAGAATAGTAATACATGATATTATGTTTGTTGCTATTTAGTATATAGTTAAGGAGGTGAACATTTAATGGTTTTAAAAGCAACTCCAGAAGAAATTAGAACAGCTGGTAGAAAATTAGTAGCAAATGCTGAATCATATTTAGCATCTGTTAAAAGTCTATATCAAACAGTTGACAATTTAAGAGCTAATTGGCAAGGTGCTGATAATCAACAATTTGCTTCAACAGTATACAGTTACAAGGAAAATATCGATGCGCTTGGACAAGTAATAGGAAATTATGGTGTGTTTTTACAAGAAACAGGAAATAGTTTAGAAAAACTACAAGCCGATATTGCTCAACAAGCAAGTGCTTTATAGTATTAAATATAAAAAAGGAGGAATATATATATGCAAATGCAAGTAAATTCAGTTGAATTGCGTAACGCAGCTAATTCATTACGAAAAAATGTTAGTGATATGCGCTCTACTTTGGATGAAGCTACTTCTACAATAAATGGAACAGCATCATCTTGGGAAAGTGCCGCTGCTGAAAACTTAAGAGCAAGATATACTAGCCTTTCTGGTAAATTTACAGATTTTTATGATGCAATTACTAAATATGCAACATTTTTAGATAATACTGCTACATCATACGAAGCAGCAGATAAGAAGATAGAAGAAAGAGCAAATGAATTACTTAATTCAGGATATAATGCTTAAAATTGTTTGCTAGATACAATAATTATTGTATCTTTTTTTTTGCTTTGATATAATTATAGTGCAAGGTAGGTGATTTTATGTATAATGATGAAATTATTACCATAAAAGATAAAGAAAATAGTAAAAAAAATAAAAAAAATATTATTATCTTTGCAATCATTATTTTATTGTTGATTGTTCTATCTTTTATTTTCATTAATATGCAATCTACAGATAATAGTTATATAATACTTGATAATTTTAAAGCTATACAATATTTAGATAATCATTTTGAATATGTTGAAAATGATGACTATTTTAAATCTAATTATAAGGTTTTTTATCAGAATGACTATATAGGTAGTTATTTTATTGATAAAGTTGATTCATTTACAGGTGAAACTTTTTTTACTAATCCAAATTCTGAAAATCGTTTTTTATTTGACAAGCCTCTGCTTGCTTTATCTAGTAATTTAGAATTTATTGAATATGAAAATGGAACATTTACAAATGCCGATTTTGAAATTTTTTATAATATAAGTAGTAAAGATTATATTGTTGAGTTGTCTGATATTACTCATACATCTAAAGTCACTCTTGATTTTGATAATGATGGAGAATTTGAAACATTTTATGCCGTAACATATGAGCGTACTAAAGATTTAGATGATGATGAAGAAATGCATTTATTTAATTATTCTTTATTATATTATGTAAAAAATAATTATACATATTTGATAAAGGAAAGTGAACCTTATTATGAGGGAGAAAGCATTGTTTTTCCTAATTATAGAATTAGAGCGATTATTGATGTTAATAATGATAATGTATATGAAGTAATTGTTACAAATATGAAGTATGATAATCCAATATATGAAATATATGAATTGAAAAATGATAATTACGAAATGACATTTACAACGACAATTGGAGGTAGTTATGAATAGGAAATTTAGGTTGATTATTTTGACAGCAATATTTGCCTTTTTTCCAATTGTTGTTAATGCTGAAGAACTTTTTGATTCTACAGAAATAGAAGTTACTTGTGATGGAATATTTACACCAGAGGCTTTAGAAATTATAAGGACGGCATTAAGTTGGTTTAGAATTTTAGCTCCAATAGCATTAATAATACTAGTAGCTGTTGACTTTGCTAATGCTGTTATAAGCCAAGATAAAGATTTATTGGCAAAAGCAACTAGTAAAGTTGTAAAAAGAGCTTTAGCTACACTAGGAGTTATTTTTACTCCAACAATGATAATAGCATTATCAAAAATTGCTTATGTAGATAGTATTTTAAGTTCTGATCCATTGTGTACAAATGCTACAGGGACAAAAGCAAAAGCAAGTGTTAGAGTTGCTGAAACTAAAAAAGAAGTTAATTATGTATGGAATGGTGGAGTTATTCATGGAGATTATGGTGGAAGTATTGGTGGGAGCAATAGTGGAAGTAGTTATAGTGAAGGACCTGGAAATGATTGGAAGAGATCTATAAAGACAGTAACTATTAATGGAAGAACATATGACATGTATAATCAGTCTTATCTGTCAGACATACCATATCAAAGTGGTAATTTAGCAATGTACGGCTGCGGACCTATAGCATTTGCAACAGCCGTTAGTGGCTTTGATGGTTCTATTGGTGCATACGAAGCAGCAGACTTAGTTAGATCTAGAACTTTTGGTGGAATAGAAAGAGCACTTGATAGTATTGGAATAAGATATGATGGACCATATTATTATAATTCGAATGATCGTGACGAAGAAAAAATTGAAGAAATGGTTAGTCTTGTAAGAGATCATTTGGCACAAGGGAAACCTGCTATAGCATTAGTTACAGGTGGTAACAATGGAGAAAATAAATATGCCACTAATAATCATTTTATAACACTTTTAGGAGAAACTACTAGCGGAGAAGTTATTATAAGTAATTGTGCAACAGAAAAAGGAAGTTTAGACGAAATAGTCAGATATTACTTGACTGGTGGAAGAAAAGGATTTTTATTAGTGGGGTGATATATATGTCATATATTGAATTTAAAAATGTAATAAAAGAATATACTATGGGAGAAGTAAAAATAACGGCATTAAACAATACTAATTTTTCTATTAATAAAGGAGAACTTGTTGTAATAGTAGGACCATCTGGTGCTGGGAAAACTACAGCCCTTAATTTGCTTGGTGGAATGGATAGTGTCACTAGTGGTCATATTTATATTGATGGTAAAGATATTACAACTTTAAACAATCGAAATTTAATTAAATATCGTAGAGAAGATATTGGCTTTGTTTTTCAGTTCTATAATTTAGTTCAAAATTTAACTGCTTTAGAAAATGTTGAGTTAGCAACTCAAATCTGTAAAAATTCATTAGACCCAAGGAAGGTATTAAAAAGCGTTGGATTAGAAGATAGAATGAATAACTTTCCATCACAACTTTCTGGTGGCGAGCAACAACGTGTTGCAATTGCAAGAGCAATAGCAAAAAATCCCAAAATACTTTTATGTGATGAGCCAACAGGAGCACTAGATTATAATACTGGAAAGCAAATATTAAAACTTTTACAAGATACTGCTAGAACTAATAATATAACAGTTATTATAATAACTCATAACACTGCAATAACTCCAATGGCGGATAAGGTAATAGTATTTAAAAACGGAGAAGCAAAAGAATCCATTATTAATACTAATCCAGTTCCAGTAGAGGAGATAGAATGGTAATGAAACTTAAATTGTTAAAAACAGCTTTTTTAGAAATTAAAGCAAGAAAAAAAATATTTATTTCTCTTTTGTTCATGTCATTTTTAGGAGTAGGTTTTTTTGCAGGTATAAAAGCTACTTCTCCAAGTATGAAAAATACTTTAGAGAGTTATTTTAACGATTTAAATATTTATGATATCGAATTAACTTCAACTATGTTTACTTCTAAAGATAAAGATAATATACTTGAGATAGAAGGAATTGAAAATGTAGAACTAGGAATTTCATATGATGATATTGCGACTTATGATGATAATAAACCAGTTGTTAAAATATATAGTATTTTAGATAATATTAATCAATTGAATTTAGTGGATGGAAGAATGCCAGAAAATTATGATGAATGTGTAATTGATGAAAAAATTTTAACTAATGATCCTAAATTTTCTATTGGCGATTATATTGAAATTACTGACAATAATAATTTATTAAAGTCTAAGAAAGTAAAAGTAGTTGGAATAGTAAATTCTCCACTTTATATATCTTCAGTACGTGGAAATACAAATTTAGCTTCTGGAACAATTGATTATTTTGTATATATCCCTAAGGATAATTTTGCATATGATAATATTTATACGAATATGTATATTACAATGGACAGCAGTAAAGAAACTTATAGCAATGCTTATTTAAAAGAAGTAAACAGTATTGAAGATAAAATTAGCCAAATTTACAATAATGCATATATAACCAATAGGACAGAAAACACAGGTTATATAAGTTTTATTCAAGACACAGAACGAATTGACAATATATCTAAAATATTTCCTGTTATCTTTTTTATAGTAGCAGTTTTAATAAGTTTAACATCAATGACAAGAATGGTAGAAGAACAAAGAGTTGAAATTGGAACATTAAAAGCTATGGGATATAGTAGTTTTGATATTGCCTCAAAATACGTTATTTATGCAAGCGTTGCTAGCATTATTGGCGGAATAGCAGGAATTATTGTCGGTGTAAATTTAATTCCTAGACTTATTTATTCAATGTATGAGATAATGTATACAACTAAAAAACTTATGATTAGTTATAATCTTTCTTTCTCATTTTTTGGATTATTATTATCTTATTTTTGTATAATTGGTGCAACAATATATGCCATTGTTAAAGAATTAAAGAATAATCCAGCAGTATTAATGAGACCTAAAGCACCTAAGATTGGAAAAAGAGTATTATTAGAAAGAATTAGTGTTATTTGGAATAGATTGAGTTTTACTAACAAAGTTACAGTTAGAAACATTTTTCGCTATAAAAAAAGATTTTTAATGACAATAATAGGAATTGCTGGATGCACTGCTCTAATATTTTCAGGATTTGCTTTAAAAGAGTCTGTAAGTAGTCTATTGCCATCGCAATATGGTAATATATTCTCATATGATATTGAAGCAATATCATTAAAAAATTTAAATGATACAGAACTTGAAAAATTGAAAGAAAATGAAAATATAACTGATTATAATAAAATAATGACTCAATCTTTAACTGCCCAAAAAAATGATATTACAGTTGATGAAACTTATTTAATGGTATTTGAAAATTCAGATGTAGATAATTTCATAAAAATAAAAAATCCTAAAAATAGTAAAAAAATCTCTATTAATGATGGTGTAATAATAACTAATAAATTAGCTGAATTATTAGATGTAGAAATTGGTGATGAAATAGAGATAATTAATTCTGAAAATAAGAAAATTAAAATTAAAATAGACAATATTTGTGAAAATTATATGTATCACTATATTTATATGTCTAAAGATATTTATGAAAAAACATCTGGTGAAGAAGCAACTTTTAATGCAGTTTTAATAAATACTGTATATGATGATGAAGAATCACAAAAAAAGGTTGCCGAAGAAGTTTTAAAAGACAATGTTTTTTCACAAGCAATAGTAACAAAAACAACAGCTAATTTAATGAATGAAATTATGAGTAATTTAAATTATGTAGTTGTAGTTCTTATTGTATCAGCTGGTATATTAGCATTTTCTGTATTATATAATTTATCCAACGTAAACATAAGTGAGAGAATAAGAGAACTTGCTACAATAAAAGTATTAGGATTTTATGACCGTGAAGTACATAATTATGTTGAAAAAGAAAGTATAATATTAACTGTTATTGGAATATTTATAGGTTTAATTTTTGGTTATTTTTTAAGTTTTGCTATTATTGAAACATGTGAATTGGACATAATGGTAATACCGGTTGATTTTTCGATTAACTGTTATGTTTATTCGGTAATAATAACTGTAATATTTACCATTATTATAAGTATCTTTTCATATTTTAATTTGAAAAAAATAAACATGATAGAATCTTTAAAGAGCATCGAATAAATGTTCTTTTTTATATACTAAATATTTTAAAAGTAATAAATTAATGGTATACTAATATTAGAAAATTAATAATGTGGAGGTAACATGAATAATAAATGGCACAATAATAGTATTGAAGATATCTATAAAATATTAGATAGCAACGAAAATGGTTTAACAAATGAGGAAGTAAAAAAGAGAATAAAAAAATATGGGAAAAATGTTTTACCAAAAGAAAAAAAGGATGGATTACTCAAAATATTTTTTTCGCAATTTGCAAGCCCTATCGTTATTGTAATGATAATTGCAGGATTATTTTCTTTTTTAGCTAAAGAATATATTGATTGTATAGCAATAGTTTTTATCATTACAATAGATGCTATTTTTGGTACTGTTCAGGAATGGCAAGCAGGAAAAGAAGCAGAAAGCCTGCAAAAATTAATTAAAGTAAAAAGTAAAGTTATAAGAGATGGAAAAGAAAAAATAGTTGATTCTGATGAATTAGTTATTGGTGATATTGTTTTGTTAGAAAGCGGTAATAAAGTTTCTGCAGATTTAAGAATTATATCATCATTAAATCTTACTGCAGATGAATCTGTACTTACTGGAGAATCATTAGCGTCAGTTAAAAATAATAGTATATTAGAGGAAAATATAGGAATATCAGATAGATCTAATATGGTTTTTGGTGGAACATCCATTGTAACAGGAAGAACAACTGCTATAGTTGTAGAGACTGGGGCAAATACTGAAATAGGAAAGATTTCTAGTAAAGTTTTAGAGACTAAAGATGAAAAATCACCATTGGTTATTAGGATGGAAAAACTTTCAAAACAAATTACAATAATAATAGTTATTATTGCTGTATTACTAACTAGTATAATGATTTTTAAAGGTGAAGATATAAAAGAAGTTTTTGTTTCTGTAGTAGCATTATCTGTATCGGCTATGCCTGAAGGCTTACCTTTGGCTTTAACATTAGCTTTAACTATCGGTTCGCATAGAATGTCTAAAAAGAACGTAATAGTAAAAAAGTTAAATTCTGTTGAAAGCTTGGGAAGTTGTACAGTTATAGCAAGTGATAAAACAGGGACTCTAACAGTAAATGAACAAACTGCCAAGCGTATCTTATTACCAGATGATTCGCTTTTTGAAATTGAAGGTACTGGATATAATGGAGATGGAAATGTAATATGTGTTGATAATGCTAGAATAAGTGATGCTATAAGTATTGCTAAATTAGGTGTAATAAATAATGAAGCAACATTAAAAAAAGAACATAATAATTGGAAAAGTTTTGGGGACTCAATTGATATAGCATTTTTAGCACTAGGAGAAAAACTTAACGTTGAAAAAAATTATTTGGAATTAAAGAAAATTCCTTATGAATCTGAAAAAAAATATTCGGCAGTTTTTTATGAAGAAAATGATGAAAAGTTTTGTACTGTAAAAGGATCTTTGGAAAAGGTTCTATCATTTTGTGATAGTATGATTGTTAATTCTAAAAAAGAAAAATTAGATATAAAAAAAATTCAACAACAAAATGATCATTTAGCTAAATCTGGGTATCGTGTTATAGCTCTAGCTAAATCTAATAAGTTAGAAAATATACCTAAAAAAGAATTATTAAACGATGAAGATATTCCTAAACTATCTTTTATTGGGTTAGTCGCTTTTATAGATCCTATTAGAAAAGAAACTATTGAATCAATAAAGGAATGTAAAAAAGCTGGTATTAAAGTTGTTATGATTACTGGAGATCATCCGCTAACAGCTTTCGCTATTGCTAAAGAGTTAGGACTTAGTAATTCGCAGGAAGAAGTTGCTAATGGTAATGAAATAGAAGAATATCTTGCTAAGGGAAATAAAGTCTTTGATAAATTTATAAAAAATAAGAAAGTATTTACTAGGGTTACACCGATTCAAAAACTAGAAATAGTAAATTCCTTTAAAAGACAAGGAGAGTTTATTGCTGTGACAGGTGATGGTGTAAATGACGCGCCAGCTATTAAAACGGCAAATATAGGTATTGCAATGGGTAGTGGTACAGATGTTGCTAAAGAGACTGGTAAAATGATAATTTTAGATGATAATTTTATGTCCATTGTTTCAGGTATTGAGGAAGGAAGAAACGCTTATAGCAATATAAGAAAAGTTGTTTATCTATTACTATCTTGTGGTTTATCAGAAGTATTGTTTTTTACACTTTCAATAATATTTAATTTAGATGTTCCACTTGTTGCTATTCAATTATTATGGTTAAATATTGTAACAGATGGACTACAAGATATGGCCTTATCTTTTGAACGAGAAGAAAAGGAAATTATGGATGAAAAACCACGTAATCCAAAAGAATCTATTTTTGACAAATTAATGCTAGAACAAACGTTACTAGCTGGATTTACCATTGGAGTAATTGTCTTCGCTGTTTGGGTATATCTAATAAAAGTAATTAATATGCCAGTAGATACAGCAAGAGGATATATCATGATGTTAATGGTATTTATGCAAAACTTACATGCACTTAATTGTCGTAGTGAAAAAATATCAACATTTAAATTGCCAATATCTAGGAATTGGTTTATTGCTTTTAGTATTTTTGGAGCAATTATACTTCAAATTATTGTAATGGAAGTAGATGTTTTAAGTCATTTTCTAAAAACAAACAGCATGCCATGGATAGATATTTTATACACATTTTTAGCTAGTATACCTATTCTTATAGTTATGGAAATATTTAAAAAGATTAAATTTAGAAAAAGAGGTTAATGTAATATGGAAAAAGCTGTAGAAAAAATAATCGAAGGTTTAGTAGATTTAGGATTTAGAATAATTGGCCTAATATTAATTTTATTAATAGGTTTTAGATTAGTTAAATTTATTATAAAAGTATTAAACAAGGGAAAAGGTTTTAATAAGTTAGAGAAAAGTGTCCGTACATTTATAAATAGTTTTATAAATATTGTTTTAAAAACTTTAGTTTTTATAACAGCATTAGCATATATTGGAATACCAATGACTTCAATGCTTACTGTTTTTGGAACAGCAACATTAGCTATTGGACTTGCATTGCAAGGTGGACTTACTAATATGGTTGGTGGACTTATGTTACTTGTTTTTAAACCTTTTAAAGTAGGTGACTATATAGAAACGCATACTGATAGTGGAACAGTAGATGAGATAACTATATTTTATACTATTTTAAAAACACCAGATAATAAAAAAATAGTAATCCCTAATGGCCCATTATCAAATGAAACTATTATAAATTATTCATCGCAAGATAAAAGAAGATTAGATTTGGATTTTTCTGTTAGTTATGATTGCAATATTGAAAAGGTAAAAAAAATATTATTAGATATTTTGAATAGTGAAGACCTTGTTTTAAAAAATGAAGAAATTTTTGCTAGATTATCAAAACATGGTGATAGTGCTCTTATATTTACTACTAGAGTATGGGTTAAAACAGAAGATTATTGGAATTTAAAGTTTAATTTAGAAGAAAGAGTAAAAGAAGAATTTGATAAAAACAAGATAAGTATACCATATCCACAACTTGATGTTCATGTAAAAAATAATAAATAGATATATGTAATCTTATTGTAAAAATACTTGTTAAAGTGCTGTCTAAAAAATATTACTTTACACATCTAATAGTAATTTAACTATTAGGTATTTTTATTTTAAAAAATGTTGAAAAATAAGAATAAAAAATAGAAAAAGTAAAAAACTTCATTTTTGATTTTTTTTAAAAAAAAGAAAATAAAAAAACAATAAATTGGACTAAGACCTTGAAAAATAAAGAAAAAACACAAATGTCAAAAAAATAAAAAAACAAAAAAAACAAAAAAAATGACTTTACACTTTTTTGAAAAAATAATTTTTTTAAAAAAATCTTATTTTATAAGGGTTTTATAAAAATGGTAAAAAAATGGCATTGACTTATGTTTTTTTTATGTCTAAAATTATCTTAAAGACAGATAAGGAAGTGAGTTTTAAAATGGATAAAGATACTTTTTTTGAAAATCTTAAGGTAGTAAAAAGAAATGGCAAAAAAGTTGATTTTGATGGTGCTAAAATAGCTCTTGCTATAAAAAAAGGGTTTGATAATATCGTTGTACCAGATGACGTTGAAGTAGAAACAGGAAAAGTATATACAGAAAAAGATATTCAAAAAGTTTATCAATCAGTTATATCAAGAATAGAAAAGGAATATAAAGAAGAAGAAAAAATTAAAATTGAACAAATTCAAGATTTAATAGAAGAAGAATTACAAAAAAAAGGATATCTTGATGTGTATCATTCATTTAAAGATTATCGTGAGAGAAGAAATCAATCAAGAGAAATGTTTTTTGACGATAAGAAAAAGCATAAATTCTTAAAAACACTTGAAGGTTTAGGATTAAAAAGTGCTCATGAAGATGATACAAAAAGAGAAAATGCTAATGTTGATGGTGATACTGCTATGGGAACAATGCTACAATATGGTTCTACAGTATCAAAAGAATTTGCTAAAGCTTATTTAATGAAAAAGAAGTTTGCTGATGCTCATGATGATGGCGATATTCATATACACGATTTAGATTTTATGCCAATGGGTACAACAACTTGTATGCAGATAGATTTAGAAAAATTATTTAAAAATGGTTTTTCTACTGGACATGGACATTTACGTTCTCCTAAAGATATTATGAGTTATTCAGCTCTTGCTGCAATTGCAATTCAATCTAATCAAAATGATCAACATGGTGGACAAAGTATACCAGCTTTTGATTTTTATTTAGCACCAGGAGTATTGATGACGTTTAAAAAGCAACTAAAACAAACTATTTCTGATTTATTAGACTATTCAGGATTTGAAAGTTATATAAATATGAATAGTGTAGTAAAAGAAATAGATAAATTGGATACTATTGGAATAACTTGGGAATACTTTGAAAGATTTATAAAAGAAAATGAAATGGTTAAAAGACTTTTTGAAATGTCAATAGATAAAGCTTATAAAAAGACTAATAGAATTACTTATCAAGCAATGGAAGCATTTGTTCATAATTTAAATACAATGCACTCCCGTGCTGGTGCTCAAGTACCATTTTCTTCAATTAACTTTGGTACAGATACATCGCTTGAAGGAAGAATGGTCATGGAAAATTATTTATTGGCAGTAGATGCTGGATTAGGTCATTCAGAAACACCAATATTTCCTATTTCTATATTTAAAGTAAAAGAAGGTATAAATTATAATCCAGAAGATCCAAATTATGATTTATTTAAACTTGCTTGTAAAGTATCGGCAAAAAGATTGTTCCCTAATTTTTCTTTTATAGATGCCCCATTTAATTTACAGTATTATAAAGAAGGTGATTATAATACAGAAGTTGGCTATATGGGATGCAGAACTAGGGTATTAGGTAATCATGTTGACCCAGACAAAGCAGTGACACCAGGAAGAGGTAATTTGTCATTTACTTCAATAAATTTACCAAGATTGGGTTTAAAGCATGGTATTGCTACGAAGCAGAGAGAAAAAGCTGATTTTGAAGGATTTTATCAAGAACTTGGAGAATTAGTAGAACTTGTAAAAGATCAATTGTTAGAACGTTTTGAAATCCAATGCAATAAAAAAGTTTACAATTTCCCATTTTTATTGGGACAAGGTGTATGGCTAGATTCAGAAAAATTAAAACCAAATGACAGATTAAGAAGAGTTTTAAAACATGGAACGTTAAGCATAGGTTTTATTGGGTTAGCAGAATGCTTAAAAGCTCTTATTGGAGAACATCATGGAGAAAGTGAAGAAGCTCAAAAACTAGGTTTAGATATAATTGGATTCATAAGAAAAAAATGTGATGAATATAGTGAAAAATACAATTTGAATTTTACATGTTTAGCAACACCAGCCGAAGGACTATCAGGAAGATTTACTGCAATGGATAAAGCAATATATGGAAAAATAAAAGGTGTTACTGATAGAAGTTACTATACAAATTCATTCCATATACCAGTTTATTTTCCAATTACTATAAAGAAAAAAATAACTTTAGAAGCACCATATCATGCACTTACTAATGCAGGTCATATATCTTATATAGAATTGGATGGCGATACTTCTGAAAATTTAGAAGCATTTGAGAAGGTAGTTAGAATAATGAAGGAAGCTGGAATTGGTTATGGAGCCGTAAACCACCCAGTAGATAGAGATCCAGTTTGTGGATATGTTGGAATAATTAAAGATGTTTGCCCAAAATGTGGTCGTCGTGAGGGTGAAGGAGTAAGTTTAGAAAAAATCACATCATTACAATGTGATTGTAGATAAAAGAAAGGAAGAGGTAAAATGAAAAAAGAATTAGAGTTTGAAACAACGCAAAAAGAAAAGAAAACTACAGGAGAAGGAGTTGGATTTGAAAGAATTAGAAGAATTACTGGTTACCTTGTAGGAACTGTTGATAGATTCAATAATAGTAAACGTGCCGAAGAACATGATCGCGTAAAACATTCTTTTTAAAATATGTTTATAAGGTTAGCTAGTAAATTACAAAGAGGCAGTATTGTTGATGGTGAAGGACTAAGAGCAGTTATATGGACTCAAGGATGTCCGCATAATTGTCCTATGTGTCATAATCCTGAAACTCATGATTATAATGGTGGTTATTTAGAAGATATCGAAGAATTGAAAAAAGAAATTAATTCATTAGACTGTGAAGAAGGCGTTACTTTTTCTGGAGGTGATCCTTTTGAACAACCAGATGCATGCTTAGAAATTGCAAAATACTGCCATAAAATTAATTTAAACGTTTGGTGTTACACAGGATATACTTATGAGCAACTTATAAAAAAAAGTAAAGAAAATGCTATTATAATGGATTTTTTAAAGGAAATAGATGTTTTAGTTGATGGAAGGTTTATTTATAAATTAAAAAGTTTAGAGGCAAAATTCAGGGGTTCAAAAAATCAGAGATTAATTGATGTGCCTAAAACATTAAATGGTAATAATATCGTTTTATATAACTGCAAATCATATTATAAAGTTAATTATGTTAAAGATGATAGTATATATATATGATTATGATAAAATATAAATAAAAAAATATTAATAGTTTAATATTTTTTTTATGTTATAATTTTATAAAGAGGTAATTTTATGAATGGAAAACTTTTGCCCGCTGATACTTATATAGTGGTAAATAAAACAATATTATCAGAACAGGATAAGAAAAAAATAACTATGCTATATCAACCAATTATTGGTCATACTGCGGTTAGCCTTTATTTAACGTTAATAGATGATTTGGAAAAAAGAGAATTAATGAGTAATGAGCTTACTCATCATCATTTGGTTAGTACAATGCAACTTAAACTGCAAGATATAATAATTGCAAGAGAAAAACTGGAAGCAGTTGGATTACTTAAAACATATGTAAAAGAAGAAAATGTTAATAACTATGTTTATGTGTTATATTCACCATTATCAATAGCAGATTTTTTAAATCATCCTATATTAAGCGTAATTTTATATAATAATTTAGGTAAAAAAGAATATGAAAGGATAATTAGTTATTTCAAAATACCAAAAATAAATTTAAGAGAATATAAAGATATTACTGCCACGTTTGATAGTGTATTTACTTCTATAAGTGGAAACGTTTTTACAGAAAATGACAATATTGTTAAAAAAAATGTTGGTGCTATTAGCATTAATGATAAAATTGATTTTGATTTATTAATATCAAGTATTCCAAAAAATATTATTAATGATAAATGCTTTAATTTAGAAATACGAAATTTAATTAATTCTTTAGCTTTTACATATAATATTGATGATTTAAACATGCAAGGTATGGTAAGAAACAGTTTAAATGAAAAAGGAATGATTAATAGAGACGATTTAATTAAAAATTGTCGAAATTTTTATGAATTTGAAAATGCTGGTAAGCTTCCTACTCTAATTTATTCAAAACAACCAGAATATTTGAAGAGCCCGAGGGGAGATACTTCTAACTGGGCTAAACAAATTTATACATTTGAGAATGTTACTCCAAATGATTATTTGAGAAGTAAATATAAAAATGGAGAACCTACAATGCGTGAACTTAGAATAATCGAGGATTTAATGGTAAATCAGAAAATGAAACCCGGGGTAGTTAATGTTTTAATATCATATGTACTTAAAGTGAATAATAACAAATTCACTAGAAGCTACGTTGAAACAGTTGCTTCTCAGTGGTGTAGAATGAATATTGAAACAGTAGAAGAAGCTATGAGAGTTGCTGAAAAAGAACATAAAAAAATTAAAAGATTAGTAGAAAAAAGTAGCATAATTAAAAACAATGTAAGTAAAGAAGAACTACCTTCTTGGTTTGAAAAAAATATAGAAAAAGTAGAAACAACAAGTGAAGAACAAAAAGAACTTGATGACTTGTTAAAAAATTTTACTTGATTTTATTAAGTATTTGACTTTGCTATTTTTAAATGATATTATTTATTTATAAATCGATGAGTAAGATTAGTAAAATATTATTTATAGTATAGAGAAACAGTGGTTGGTGGAAACTGTATATAAAAATATTTGAATCAACTTATGAGTGAAATAGGGAATTTTAGTATCTATTTCCGGTAGAACCGTTATAAAAATTAAGACCTATTAGGATGGCACCGTGATCTTTCACTCCTATACTTGGTCTTTTTATTTTTTACTAGTCATATTCTAAATTTTTGATTTATTAAAAGAAGGGATGATAAAATGTTAGACATAAAGTTTGTTCGTGAAAATAAGGATAAAGTGAAGAAAAATATAAAGAAAAAATTTCAGGACGAAAAGCTTCCTTTAGTTGATGAAGTAATTGATTTAGATCAAAAAATAAGAGAATTAAAAATTAAAGGGGATTCATTAAGACAAGAAAGAAATCAAATTAGTGATGAAATAGGTGCGTTATTTAGAGAAAAGAAAATTGAAGAAGCTAATCAAAAAAAACAAAATGTTTCTAAAATAAATGAACAATTAATTGACATTGAAAAAGAGGAAACAGAACTATCAGAGAATTTAAAAAGTAAAATGATGATAATTCCTCAAATTATTGATGATAGTGTACCTATTGGAAAAGATGATACTCAAAATGTAGAAAATGAACGTTTTGGAGAACCAATAGTTCCTAATTATGAAATACCTTATCATGCTGAAATTATGGAAAGCTTTAATGGATGGGATAAAGATTCTGCTGGAAGAACTAGTGGAAACGGTTTTTATTATTTGATTGGAGATATAGCAAGGTTGCATAGTGCATTACTTTCTTATGCAAGAGATTTTATGATTGATAAGGGATTTACTTATTGCATTCCCCCATTTATGATACGTAGCGATGTAGTTACTGGTGTTATGTCTTTTACAGAAATGGATGCAATGATGTATAAAATAGAAGGTGAAGATTTGTATTTAATTGGCACTAGTGAACATTCGATGATTGGTAGATTTAAAGATCAAATTATTAAACCTGATACATTGCCTATAACAATGACATCATATTCTCCTTGTTTTAGAAAGGAAGTAGGTGCTCATGGTATTGAAGAACGAGGAATATATAGAGTTCATCAATTTGAAAAACAAGAAATGATTGTTATTTGTAACCCTGAAGATTCTATGAAATGGTATGAAAAAATGTGGAAATTCACAGTTGAATTATTTAGAAGTTTAGATATCCCAGTTAGAACTCTTGAATGCTGTAGTGGAGATCTTGCAGATTTAAAAGTTAAATCATGTGATGTTGAAGCATGGAGCCCAAGACAAAAAAAATATTTTGAAGTCGGTTCATGCTCAAATTTAGGTGATGCACAAGCAAGAAGACTAGGTATTAGAGCAAAAGGTGAAAAAGGAACTTATTTTTTACATACTTTGAATAATACAGTACTAGCTTCTAGCAGAGCGATAATTGCTTTACTTGAGAATAATTACCAAAGTGATGGATCTGTACTCATTCCAAAAGTGCTACAACCTTATATGGGTGGAAAGAAAATTATTGAGAAAAAAAATTAATTTTTATAATTTAAAAAAATAAAAATTATAAATAATTGGTAAGTTTTAGATGCTTTTATTATAATGCAATTAATTTTACCTTTATGATGTATTTTTATTGATAAAATGTAATTTTAATAAAGGATTGATATAAACTATGTATAGAAAGATAATAAATATATTGAAAAATAAAAGCATAGCTATTGTTGGATTTGGAAAAGAAGGAAGGTCTACATATAAATTTATAAGAAAATATTTAAGAAATGAAAAAATTTTTATACTTGATAAAAATGAAAATTTAATTATTGATTCTAATACTTTAATAAATGATACTAATGTCAAAATTGTTCTAGGTAAAGATTATTTAAAAAATATAAATGATTATGATATTATAATTAAATCTCCAGGCATATCATTTAAAAAAATTAACATAAATAATTTTAAAAATAAAATTACTTCACAAACAAATCTATTTTTAGAATTTTGTGAATGTAAAATAATAGGAGTAACTGGTACAAAGGGAAAAAGTACAACAGCTTCTATTATTTATAATATAATTAAAACACAAGGGTATGATGTATATTTATGTGGAAATATTGGGATACCAATTTTTGATTATATTGATAAATTTAAAAAAAATAGTATAGTTATTGTGGAAATGTCTGCTTATCATACAGAGTTTATAAAAAAATCTCCTCATATTAGTATAATATTAAATTTATTTGAAGAACATCTCGATTATTTTGAAAGCAAAGAGTCTTATTTTGAATCAAAACTTAATATTTTTAAATATCAAAATAAAAATGATTATGCTATTTATTCTTTAAATAATGAGACACTATCATCACTAGTAAAGAAAAATAATTATAATGGTAAATTGATGAAAATAGTTATTGCTAAAGATTTAAAAGGAGTCGTTAATGATTCTGTTGTTTGTGATATGAAAAATATATATTTGAAAACTAATGATAATTTATTTAAATTATATGATGTCAGCGATAGTAGATATTTATTAGGGAAGCACAATTTAGAAAATATAATGTTTGCTTTTGCTGTTTCAAATATACTAAACTTAGATAATTTATTGACTGCAAAGGCAATAAATGATTTTAAACCTTTAGAGCATAGAATGGAATATGTTGGAAAATTTAATAATATAATTTTTTACAATGATAGTATTGCAACAATACCAGAAGCTACAATAAATTGTATTGAAACATTAACAAATGTTAATACTTTAATATTTGGTGGATTAGATAGAAAAATAAATTATTCTAATTTTGTTGATTATTTAAATAAAAGTGCAATAAAAAATTTTATATGTATGCCTGAAACAGGATACAAAATAGGTAAAATGTTAATTAATAAAAATGTTTTATATGCTGATTCAATGAAAAAAGCTGTCTTACTTGCTTATAAAGTTACAAGTAAAAATAAAATATGTCTTTTGTCTCCAGCGGCTTCCAGCTATAATTCATATAAAAATTTTGAAGAGAAAGGAAAAAATTATAAAGAAATGATAATTGAGCTTAAATAATATAGCTCTTTTTTTTTATAATAATTTTTGTTATAATTAAAAATAATAAAGGTGATTTTATGGATAACCAAGAATTTAAACGTTTAAATGACTTGTATCAACAAATAGATTTATTTTGTATTGGATTTGCTGCAAATAGAAGATTAGACTTAACAATTATGCCTAAAAAAATAAAAACTTTAAGTAATAAAACTTTAAATAAAGTCAAATAGTCAAATATGAAAATGCAAATTTCAGATTTAAAATTCCTAGATAGAATAGTTTCAGTTATTTTAGTTATATTATTATTGCTGTTATTTTTAGGTATATATGTAAATGTAATATTTCAGAAGAAGAATGTTAATAATTTGTTTATTGATATTGATATTACAAAAATTATAAAAGAAAATTCAATTATTAGTAATATATTAAATACTAAAAAAGTTCCAGACGAAGTATTTGATTATATTGATAAAAATAAAATAAAAGATATTATAGAGGACTATATTGATAAATTATATTCTAATGATTTTAATATTATTGATGAGAGACTTCAATTGTTAGTTAGAGATTCAGTTAATATTTATGAAAAGAAGAATTCAATAGATGTATATGAATATATTGAAAACGATATTTTAGGTTTTTTTAATAACGCTAAAAATAAAATTAATAATAAACAGTTTGTTTCTTCTTTTAATAGTTTTATTAATTTTTTTAATAGTAAATATGTGTATATTATCATTTCTATATTATTAATTTTTATTATATTTGAAATATATATAAAAAACTGGAAAACATTTTTATTGTTAGGAATAGTAAATATAATATCTTCTTTTCTAATATTTGCTTTTAATAAGAAAATATTGATATTTATATTAAGAAAAATAAATCTTTCTTATTATATTAGTAATAAGTTAGTTAATTATTTTGCAGAAAAGACAGACTTTTTATATTTATCATTGTTTTTTATCGGATTTATATTTGTAATAATATATTTACTGTTTTTTATAAATAGATTAATTGTAAAATCGCGAATATTGTATTATGAGAAATATTATGGGAGGTAATATGAAAATTTTAGTAACTGGTGGAACTGGGTATATTGGTAGCCATACATGTTGTGAATTGCTTAATAGTGGATTTGATGTCGTAATTGTTGATAATTTGTCTAACTCTAAAAGAGAAGTTGTCAATAAAATTAGGATTATAACAAAAAAGAACGTAACATTTTATAAATGTGATGTATGTGATAAATATAAACTTAGAAAGATTTTTGATAGAGAGGATATTCAAGCAGTTATACATTTTGCTGGGTACAAAGCAGTAGGTGAAAGTGTAAAAGAACCTCTTATGTATTATCATAATAATTTATTATCTACAATATCATTATTAGAAGTTATGAAAGAATTCGGATGTAAAAAAATTGTTTTTTCCTCTAGTGCTACTGTTTATGGAAATCCGCAAAAACTTCCAATAAAAGAAGATTTCCCTTTACACACAACAAATCCATATGGATCTACAAAGTTAATTATTGAAGGAATACTTAAGGATTTGTATAATTCTGATAATGATTGGAGTATTGCTATACTTAGGTATTTTAATCCTATAGGTGCACATAAAAGTGGTTTAATAGGTGAGGATCCAAATGGTATACCAAATAATTTAATGCCATATATTGTTAAAGTTGCCAATAAACAATTAGATGTTTTAAACGTATTTGGTTCGGATTATAAAACAAGAGATGGAACCGGAGTAAGAGATTATATTCATGTTGTAGATCTTGCTAAAGGCCATATAAAGGCAATTGAAAAAGTAATTAAAGATAAAGGAATAGATACCTATAACCTTGGTACAGGTAGAGGTTATAGCGTCTTAGAACTTATAAATACATTTGTTAAGGTTAATAAAATAGATGTCCCATATAAAATTGTTGAAAGAAGACCAGGTGATATCGATATGTGTTATGCTTCTACTGAGAAGGCAAAAAAAATATTAAATTGGAGTGCAAAGCTAAATATAGAGGATATGTGTAGAGATTCATATAACTTTGTAGTAAATAGCAAAAAAAATAAGAAATCAGGAGGTAAACATGAAAGTTTGTAATTTATGTGGTTCAACTAATGAAGATTGGATGAAAGTATGTCAAGAATGTGGCAATCAATTGTCGGATGATTTAGAAAGTTCAGATAATGATAGTACTAACGATAATGAAAATTATAATCAAAGAGAAATAGAAGAAAGTAATTGGAATAATAACGAAAATAAAGATTTAAAAATTATTGTTGCTATATTATCAATAATTTTATTATCTTTAATTATTTATACTATAATTTCTAGTTTTTAGTGAATAAAAATCTTTTTTCTATGTCTTAATATAATAGAGAAAGGAGAATTATTATTGTCACGTCACAAAGTTGAAATAAGTGGCGTGAATACAGCAAATATCGAAGTTTTAAGTAATGAAGAAATGTGTACACTCTTTTTAAAATATAAAGAGGGCGATAAGTCAGCAAGAGATAAAATAATAAATGGAAATTTGAAACTTGTATTATCAATATTGAAATCTTTTGGAAAAGTAGAAGAAAATAAAGACGATTTATTTCAAGTTGGTTGTATAGGCTTAGTAAAAGCTGTAGATAATTTTGACTTAAATTTTGGTGTAAAATTTTCTACTTACTGTGTTCCTATGATTCAGGGAGAGATAAGAAGATATGTTAGGGATAATAATAGTATAAGAGTTAGTCGATCACTGAAAGATATTGCATATAGGGCTACAAAAATAAAAGAAAAAGTTTTAATGTTGGAAGGAAGAGAACCTACCATTGAGGAAATTTCTAAAATATTGAATGTTACTAATTTTGAAGTTATTGAAGCATTAGAATCAAAAAAAAACCCTGTAAGTATATTTGAGCCAATTTACAATGATGGTGGCGATACAATTTATCTATATGATCAAATAGAAGATAAGAAAAACAATAAAGTTGATATTGCTTTAAAATTATCAATAGATAATGCTATAAAAAGTTTAAATGAGCGTGAACAGTATATTTTAGATCAAAGATTCATAATGGGAAAAACTCAGACTGAACTTGCTTCTGAATTAGGAATTAGTCAAGCACAAATTTCTAGAATTGAAAAAACGACAATAGATAATTTAAGGAAAAACCTAAATTAATAATTATAATAATTTATTAATCATCAGTAGATTTTATTAGTAATTTTATATTAAAACTTGCATTTTTATATAATATAAGTGCAAGTTTTTTAATACTGTTAATTTTTTCTTAACTAATATAGCCACTTTTTATTAAATTATAAAGTCTTGCGTATTTTAAATCTATTATTTATGTTATAATTAATTATAAGGTTTATAAGGAGGTTTAAATCTATATGAAAGTGTTATTATATACAGAAGGCTTAAAAACTATAGGAAAAAGTGGTTTAGGAAAAGCAATTCAACATCAAATTAAAGCATTAGAATATGTCAATGTTAATTATACTTTAAATCCAAATGATGATTATGATATATTGCATATTAATACATATTTTCCTAAATCTTATATGTTAGCTAAAAGAGCTAAAAAAAATGGAAAGAAAATTGTTTATCACGCTCATTCTACTGAAGAAGATTATAAAAACGGTTTTATATTTTCAAAACAAACTTCGAAGATGTTTAAAAAATGGTTAATAAAATGTTATAAACTTGGAGATGTAATAGTAACTCCTACTTTGTATTCAAAAAAATTATTACAAGGTTATAAAGGATTAGAAAATAAAAAAATATATGCTATATCTAATGGAATTGAAATGGATTTCTTTAAAAAAGATGAAAAACTTGGTAAAAAGTTTAGAAAAGATTATGGCTTTTCTAAAAATGATAAGATTATTATGGGAATTGGACTTTATATAGAAAGAAAAGGAATTGTCGATTTTGTCGAATTAGCTAAAAGACTTCCAGAATATAAATTTATTTGGTTTGGTTATAGTCCACTTGCAGCAGCTACTGCTCCTGTAAAAAAAGCAGTTAACACAAAATTGCCTAATTTGTTTTTTCCAGGCTACGTTGAACAAAACGTTATAAAAGAAGCAATGTGTGGTGTAGATTTATATATTTTTCCAACTTTAGAAGAAACAGAAGGAATTCCTATTATCGAAGCTTGTGCTTGTAAAACTAACGCAATTGTACGTGATATAGAAATATTTGATGGCTGGCTAGAAGATGGTAAAAATGTTTACAAAGCAAAAGACGTTGATGAATTTGAAAAGAAAATTAAAGATTTTTTTGCTGGAAAATTACCTTCATTGACAGAAGAAGCTTATAAAATAGCAGAATCAAGGGATTTAAGAAATGTCGGAAAACAGTTGAAAAATGTCTATGAAGAACTATTGAGATAAAATAACTTATTGTAAATTTTAATTTTTATAAAAAATTTGAAAAATAAAATCTTTTATTTTTAATATAATTAAATGTTTAATTATATTTTTTTTATAAAAATATGTTGCTTTTACAATATTTATGATACAATATTATTATAGAATAATAGGGAGGCTGTACAAATGGCGTTAAATAATGAATTAGAAACCTTATTTCACAAATATGATATGTATCATAGTAGCATTATAAATAATGACAATATAGCATTATGTTTGGACTTAAAAAAAGATAATTATATATATATTACTATATCAAAAAATGGCGTTATTTCTAGTGTACGTCATATTTTACCTTTTGATTTTGACTTTCTAACGAGAATATTCCCTAAAATATTGGTGCATTTTTTTAGCAAAAATATCAATATAATAAAAAGAATTATTAAAGGTTCAAAATTAAATGGAAATTTAATTTTAACTAGAAATGATCAAAAAGAAATGCTTGTATTAAGAAACTTTCCTGTTAATATGATGGATATTGTAGCTAAATTCGAAGAAAATTTTAATTTGTTAAATAAAAATCCTATTAGAGATATAAATATAAATTCAGTAGAAAATGAAAAATATGTAAAATATATAAGTCATAATATTGCTTTGCAGTATGCTAAATATCGAGTAGAATTTTTAGGAGATTTAGATGATTTTGATTCATTTGATGACATAAAATTTTTAGAAAAACGTAATAGAGAAAATAAAGAGGAAATAGAAAATTTGGTAATTCTTGATTTAGCTCGTTATGCTTACAATTTAGGTATAAATGATCAAAATGTATGGAATGATATAAAAAAGCAATATCCAGATGATGATTTAATAAAAAGGCTATGTGATGATTTTAATACTTTTTCATATGATGTTGATGATATATACATGAAAGCTTTGATTTGCGCTGAATATGAAAACAATAATAAAACATTTATGTTGAACAATGTAGATATAATACACTTAGCTCTTGAATCAGCAAAAAATAATGCTTTAATATTTAGTTCTAAGTTTATGGAATATTGGGATAGTAAAAAAAGATATTATAAGCTTTTGGGAAATGATGAATATGTTAAAATTTGTAATGATTTTTTGAACAGTACTAGATTGATATTAAAAGATTTTTATAATAAAGGTGATTCTAAAATGAAAGAAACTAAAAAAGATGATATTATATCCAAACTAAAAAGTATAAAAGAAAATACAAGACCTGATTTTTCAACTATAATTAATGATCCTATTGTAATTGAAGAAAAAAGCTTATCTAAAGATAAAAGACATGAATTCCTATCTTTAGCAGCGGAAGAACAGGCTAAAGAATTGATTAAAGTTTTAAAGGAAAGAGAACAAATAAAGAAGGATGCTGAAGAATTTGCAAAAATTATACTAAAAAAGGAACGTCAAAGAAAAGAAATAATTAAAGCAGCGGAAGAACAGGCAAAAAGAATTTTTGACTTAGAAAGAAAGAACGAGGAATTAAAAAAACTTGCTGAAGAAAACGCAAAATTTATATTAGAAAATAGTATGAAGTATGAAGAAGAAATTAATCTTCGTCAAATTGAAGATAATGATCCAGTAAATAAATCAGACATCGATAAAATTGAATATTTGCTTACTGCTCTTTCTAATGTTAAAGAATTAGATTTTGCTGTTAATCATCCTACTATAATGCAAGAAGTGTGTATTTTGGAAGAAAAAATTATCACCTATTTAACTACTCATAAAAATATTGTTAATGATGAAGAAGAAAATAACTTAGATAGTAAAACAGTGTCTTTGGATGATGAAAAAGAACCAACTGAACGTTTATCTATCATTAAAAATGTCTATTTGGCAAGTCGCGTTTATGAAAAAGATGGCAGACATACAGTAATTAAAATTGTTCCTAATCAAAATAAATATTGTGTTACTCTTTATTCTGTAAAAGACGATAATGATGACATTCTTACAGAAATATATTTTGATGATGATGAATTTAATTCTGATGTTATAAAAGAACTTTGTGATATATATTCTAGAAATACAATTTTAATTGCTAGCAAGATTGACAATATACCAGATGGTCTTGGTGATTATTTAGTTATAGATAATCGTGATAATGCTATAAAATTTATGGGTTGTCCAATTAAAATAATTGAGATTGCAAAAGCTTATTTATAAGCTTTTTTCTTTTTATCTGTATTAACTATATTAATAATTATTCCTAAAAGTATCATATATGATAATAAACTAGAACCACCATAGCTTATAAAAGGAAGAGTAATTCCTGTTATTGGTAATAGTCCAATAGTCATTCCAACATTTTGAACTTGTTGATAAAAAATAACAGAAAGTATTCCAATAGTTGTACATTTATCTTGAATTGAATATATGTTTTTAGTTATATTTAGTAAATAAATATCAAAAAATATAAAAAACGTTATAAGAAGTATACACCCTAAAAATCCAAAATTTGAAGCAAAAACAGTAAAAATAAAATCAGTACCTGCTTCAGGGAAATACATAGGTGTTTTGTTAAAACCATGTCCTAAAAAGCCACTAGATCCAATAGAAATTAACGAGTTATTTAATTGCATTCCATTTCCAGTATTCCAGTTTACAAGTCTATCCATTCGATAAAAAAAATTGTTTCCAAAGATTTTTATAAAAAGATTTTCATTATAAAAATATAAATATAAAAAAGTTCCAAATAATATAGCAAGAACAATAAAAAAGCATATAAACCATTTCTTATTTATACCACTAGCAAAAAGCATAGCAAGAGAAATAACACAATAAATTATAACACTACCAGTGTCTGGTTGTAAAAAAGTTAGAATACTTGGTATTACAAGTGAAATTAAAATAGTAGTTATAAGAATAAATTCTTTATTAAAAGGTAGCTCCTTTTCTTTTTTATAAAAACTATATATTATATAAGAATTAAATAATATTAAAGTAATTTTCATAAATTCACTAGGTTGAATACTAATAATTCCATAAATAATATACCATGATTTGCTACCATTAATTGACTTTGTAAATAAAAGAAGTCCAGCTAACAAAATAACATTAATAATATAAAACAATAATGAATATTTATATAAATTTTTTAATTTTATTTTACTTATTAGCGCAATTAACAATATTCCTGTTAAATACCAAAATATTTGTTTATAATAAAGCTTTCCTAATGTGGGAGATAAATACATAGAAGAAGAATAAATACTTAAAAAACTTATTATAATAAATAAAAGTAAAAATATTATATATATCTTATTATTTTTTAATATTTTCATATTATCACCAATATTATTATGATAAAAAAAGTAAATATTATTTATTAAATACATAAAATGGAATAGAAAGAGTGATAATATGAATAAAAGATTACCAGACATCAATAAAATTAATAATAAAATAACAACTAACAATAAAAAAACGTATTATTCGTTTTATAATGAAAGTCAAGAAAAAAATATTAATAATACATCAGACATTTTAACAGAAGAAAATTTTTTTAAATATTTTAATAGAAATGTTGAAATAATATTGTTTGATGATAGTATCATAAAAACGAAAATTTTAAGTAAAATTGATAATAAACTTTTATTAGAAGATGGTTCGTATTTAGAAGTTGGTAAAATAAAAAATATAAAATAAAAGGTAGATTAATTTCTACCTTTTAAAGATTGGATATTGATGTATCTGCTAGACATTTAATTGTACTTATGCAGTTTAAATTTATTATAAAAAAGTTATTAGTAGCTGTATATACAGAATCATTTTTTATTAAAATTCTAAAAGTAGCACAATTTTCATTTATATTTTCTATTCTAAAAAAACTACTAGTTCCTGTTTGACTATTGTAGTTATATGGCATTTCCCAAAGTTTATTTGTACAACAAGAATATAGATTTATTGGTCTAGTATTTGCAAGTGTTGTTAAATTTCCAAGGAAAGGTTTATTACAACCAGTTTCTTGATTATTTTCAGTTCTTTGAAGCAAAATAATTTTTTCAAGAACTTTTGCTAGACAATTATTCTCGTGACAGTTGTTTTTATCTCCACACATAATAGGTATCCTCCTTTCTTATAAATCTAGACTTATATCACTTAAACATTTTATAGCACAAATACAATTAATATTGATAAGTGCTGTTTCGTTAGTAGATGAGAATGTTCCATCAGAATTTGTAACCAATAATCTTACTGTAATACAAGAATCATTAACATTTTCAATTCGAAAAACATTACTAGTATTTGCCACGTTATTGACATAGTAAGTTAGTGTTAATTGTGTATTGTCACATAGAAAGAAAGTTACTGGTCTTGTATTGTAGACAAAAATGTTATTGCTACCACCTAAGAAAGGTTTTGAACAGGAATTGTCATAATTTTCTTCTTGTAATGAACACTTTTGCAAATTATCTATAAGTTTTAAAACATCAATAAGGCAATTTTTACTTTCACTCAAATAAATCACTCCTTTTATATTATTCCTAATATAAATTATTCAAGATAAATATATTAGTGATGATTAAAACCTATTTTTAAAAAGAAAAAATAAAATTAACTAAATTTATATAAATTTTGTAATTTTGAGTTATAATTATATTATAAGGAGGTTATATGGAATACCAAAAATTTAATAAAAATATAGTTATACGTATAGATAAAGGTGAAGATATAATTGAAAAAATAATTGATGTTGCAACTTTAGAAAATATTAATCTTGCATTTGTTAGTGGCATAGGAGCAGTTGGTAAATTCACTATAGGTCTTTTTGATACAAAAGAAAAAAAGTATTTTTCTAATACTTATGAAGGGGATTTTGAAATTGTATCTTTAACTGGTAATATTACTTTAAAAGAAGGACAAGTATATCAGCATTTACATATGAGTGTAGCTGATAAAAATAATAATGTTTATGGTGGTCATTTAAATAGTGCTATTGTTAGCGCAACTTGTGAAATAATTATAATGATAATTGATGGAAATGTCGATAGGAAATTTGATGACAATATTGGTTTAAATTTATTAAAATTTGATAAATAAGTATTTAAGGAGGTAAAAATGAGAAGTGTTGTTTTAAAAGATGTTAAAAAATTTGAAGTAGTTGAAAGAGAAGAACCTATAAAGAGTAATGGAAAAGTTATAATTGATGTTAAAAAAAGTGGTATATGTGGTTCTGATATACATTATTGGGTTAGTGGTAATCCTAAAGAGTTAGTCTTAGGTCATGAATTTGCAGGAGTTATTACCGATAATGGGAATAATGAAGCTTTTAAAATTGGGGATAGAGTAACAGCTTTACCAATATCACCATGTGGAGTTTGTGAAGCATGCAAAAGTGGTAATCCACAATATTGTAGAGTTACTTGGGATAATGCTGTTGGTCTTTCGTTAACTAATCCAGGAGGACTAGCACCAAAATTATCTGTTCGTTCTGATATGGTTTATAAATTACCTGATAATATGTCTTTTGAAGAAGGTGCAATGGTTGAACCAGTTGCAGTTGGGTTACATGCTGTTCATTTAGCGAAAATTGAAATTGGAGCTAAAGTTTTAGTTATTGGTGGTGGAATAATTGGACTTGTATCAAGTATGTTTGCTAAAAAAGCTGGTGCTAGTTTGGTAGTAGTATCTGAAACCAATGAAAAAAGAGGAGAAAAAGCAGTATCACTAAGAGTTAGTGATGAATGGTATAATGCTAAAGATCCTAATTATATTGAGAATTTAATGAAAAAAACAAATGGTGGTTTTGATGTAGTAATAGAATGTGTGGGAAGTGCTCCTGCAGTTAATAGTGCATTTACTTTGGTAAAACCAGGTGGAACTGTAGTATTAGTAGGGGTAGCAATGGATGCAATAAATATTTATACTGTAATGTCAGTAATGAAAGAATTAACAGTACAAGGTGCAATTGGCTATACAAAAGAAGAATTTAAAACATGTATTGATTTGATTTCAAATAAATCTATAGAAGTTACTAAATTTATTGATGATATTGTAGGACTTGATGGAGTACAGAGTGCTTATGAAAGATTAACTTCAGGTATTGATCCTGCTGTTAAAATATTAGTAGATCCCAATAAGTGATTAATTAATAAAAAAATTATTAAAGTTAGAAAATAATATATTTATATTAAAGGATCTTTATGAATGACGAAATTATTGATGTATGTAAAGAAATAAATAAAATACCTAAATGTACTTGTTGTGGAGGAGAATATATTCAGGATACTTGTAGTAGTTGTGATACAAAAAATCCTGTGTTAACGGAGCTTATATCTAGATTAAATAGTTTAATTATAGAATTTAGAAATCAAGTTGATTTGAAAAATATAACAGAAGTTAATGAGCTTTTTAATAATCTATATAATCTTAATAGATATCAAATTCCATCTGTAAATCAAATATTAATTGATACTAATTATCATGAAATATTAAAAGAACATTCAAAATGTTTAATAGGAAAAATTACTAATGATGAAAAACTTAATCAAGATGATTATAGTTTTTTAAGCTTTTTATTAATTAATAATCACTTAAATGATAAAATTAAATTAGGTATAATTGATGTTTTATACAAAGCAATTTATAACAAAGAATATAATGTTGATCTTCAGACTGCTGAAAAAACTGTAAAAATATTTATGGAAAAATCAATTGAAACTATGTTTGGAATAAAGTCTAAACACTGTTATATTTCTGAAGATAAAGAGAAAGAAAATTATGGTTCATCATTTTATGGTAATATTGCAATAGATAGGAATGTTGTAAGAGAATTTATTAATGGAAATTCAATGAATTTATTTGAAACTTATTTTCATGAAATCACTCATGTAAATCAGTTTGTACGAAGCAAGAATGCCTATGTGTCAGCAAAAGATATGACTATATTAAAAGATTTTATTTTAGGAAAATCAGATAGAAAGTATTATCATGATAATTATGTGTTTTTATCAGGTGAAAATCAAGCATTTTTAGACTCTTCCATTTTAGCATTGAAATATATGAAAAAATTAGGAATTTCTCCAACTGAAGCTGATTTAGAAAAAATAGAAACTAATCGTGAATTTCACGAACAGTTTTTGGGGTTAACAACTAGGATGTATAAAGACGAAGTACATGATTTAAATGATTTATTTGATAACTATGTATTTGATAATCCTAAAACATTAGATGAATATCCACAATTACGATTAGAATATACAGTAGAGGAAAATGGAGTAAGAAGAAAGAAAAGAGAAGAAATAGAAGCTGAATATAAAGCTTATATGGAAGGTAGTTTAAAAGTAAATGGTGATAAAGAAGACATAAAAAAATATTTTGATAATTTGTTGGAAAAGACAAAAAGTGAAACAAATGATTTAAAAAATAATGTAAAATAAAATTATAAAATAGAAAGAAGGTAGAAGATGGAAAATAAATATACAAACAAACATTCGAGTGGGGGGGGGGGCACTTTACTAAATTAGAAAGCTTTACCTTAAAAGACAAAATAGGTTTAATCATAATATTTAAAGAAATAATGATAAAATTCGTATATGAAATAAGAAATAAATTGATATATGAAAGGCGCGAAGTAATATTATGATAAAACCAAAAATAATGTTTTTAATAACAATAACAATTTTAGGATTATCGATAGGATATGGAGCTTTTAATGCAGAATTATCAATAAGTGGAGAAGCAACAGTTGGTCCATATGAGATTTATGTAGAAGCAATATTAAATGGAACAGAACCGAAGTTAGAAGAACCATTAATACCAGTAACAATAGAAGATGATGGAACAGTAAAGAAAGCAGATTTAACAAGTAAGTGGTATAATTATGAAGAAAAAAGATGGGCAAATGCAGTAATATTAAAAAATGAAAATAAAGAATATGTTAGTGGAGAAATAATACCAGAAGAAGAAATAGAGAGTTATTTTGTATGGATACCGAAGTATAGTTATAAGTTATGGGATTTAGGAAATTATACAAATTGGATAGAAACAGATAAAAGTAAAGTACATTCAATAGAGATAAGATTTGGAACAACCAATACAAGTGATAGTGTTTCTGGAGAATGTACAACTCCAGTGATATCAGGAGAAAGTGGAAATTGTGAAGTGGGAGATTATATGACTCATCCGGCCTTTTTAGCATTCAATACTACAGGGATATGGGTAGGAAAGTTTGAGACAGGATATAGTGGGGCAACAAGCGTAGGTGGAGCTCAAAAGAATACAACAGAAGTAGATAAAGTAATAGTAAAACCAAATGTATACAGTTGGAGAAGTATACAAGTAGCAAATGCCTTTACAGTAAGTTATAATTACCAAAGAGAGTTAGATTCTCATATGATGAAGAATACGGAATGGGGGGCAGTAGCATATTTATCACATTCTATATATGGAATAAATTATGAAGTAAGAATAAATAACAATTCTAATTATTTAACTGGGTATGCAGCAACAACAGAAAATGGAATGGAAAGTACAACAGATGTAGCAATGTGGAATACAACAGTCGGATATTTAGCAAGTACAACAGGGAATATAACAGGAATATATGATATGTCAGGAGGAACTTATGAATATGTGATGGGAGTGATTAAAGATGTAAATGGGAATTTAATGTCTGGCAATAGTTCTTCTTATAATTCCGGATTTAATGGAACATTGACCGATGGAAGTAATTATACAGAAGGAATAGACTTTCCAGAAAGCAAATATTATGATGTTTATAATTATGGTGATTATTATAATTCTTCTAGAAGAATATTAGGAGATGGAACAGGAGAGATGGGACCATTTCAAAGTGGTAAATCATCATGGTATACTGATACATCTTCGTTTGTTCGCTCTAGTGGTCCTTGGTTTTACCGTGGTGGCATCTATAACGTCGGTTCTGACGCGGGTGCGTTCTATTTCGGCAACTACAACGGTCATGCTTACAGCTCCTTTTCTTTCCGTTTGGTTTTGTGCTTATAATTTTTGTGGTTTAATAAATAATAGAAGTATAAAGAGTGATAAATTTAATAATAAAAAAATTATTAGTTATTTCTTTAATATTAATAAAATTATAATAATATATTTAATACTTTTGTATTTGGTCTTAATAGTAAATATGTTAGTATGAACATTTTATATATTTATTATTAAAAAAATTTCTAAATAGTTTTTTATAAAAAATATTTACTAACAATTTACAAAATATAAAAAAAGTATTATAATTTTTACAATTACTATGAAATTGAGGAGTATATTATATTAAATTTAAGAGAGTTAGTGGTAGGTGTGAACTAATACTTTATATAATAGAAGGTAGCAATGGAGTAGAACTTTTAAGTAAATAGAAAGTCTCCGCATTACTAGCGTTATAGGTATAAAGCTGCGTAATTTTTTTACGAATTAAGGTGGTACCGCGATATTTCGTCCTTATATATTATATATAAGGACTCTTTTATTGGAGGGAATATGTTCGATTTTAATTTAATTAATCAGAAATTTAAAGATTATGTTTATAATTTTAATTTAGATAATAAAAAAATAATGCTAAAGTATTATCATTCTATAGAAGTTGCTAATATAAGTTATGAGCTTGCCAATAAATTAAATTTATCTGAAGAAGAAAAAAATCTAGCAAAATTAATTGGTTATCTTCATGATATTGGAAGATTTAAACAAGTAACTATTACAGGTGGTTTTAAAGATAAAAATATAGATCATGCCGATATAGGAATTAAAATATTATTTGAAGAAGGATTAATTCGTAACTTTATTAATGATAATAAATATGATGAAATTATAAAAAAAGCAATAAAATATCATAACAAGTATAAAGTACCTGATTCATTAAGTGATAAAGAAAGATTATTTACTAATATAATAAGAGACAGTGATAAAATAGATATATTTCGAGTCAAAATAGAAAATTATAATAATGTTATTTTAGAAGCACCTAGTTCTAAAATAATTAAATATATAAATGATGGTAAACCTATTAATATTGTTGATACAAAAAATAAAACAGATTCTCTTTTATGTACTATGGCTTTTATATTTGATTTTAATTATAAGGAGAGTATAAAAATATTAAAGGATAAAGGATATTATAAGAAATTTTTAGATAGTATAGAAGTTAATGATTCAAACAAAGAACTATTTAATGAAATAAAGAATAAATTATTAGAAAGATTAGAGGTATAAAAATGTTAGAAAAAAAATATGATCACAAGAGCGTTGAAAAAGATAAATATAAAATATGGAAAGAAAAAGGCTATTTTCAATCAGGTAAGGATTTGTCAAAAAAACCATTTTGTATAGTTATACCACCACCAAATGTAACAGGAAATTTACATTTAGGACATGCTTTAAATGGTAGTATTCAAGATGTAATTATTAGATATAAAAGAATGGATGGTTATGATACACTTTGGTTACCAGGAATGGATCATGCTGCTATTGCAACTGAAGCTAAAGTGGTTAATAAATTAAAAAAAGATAATATTAATAAATATGAAATAGGAAGAGAAAAGTTTTTAGATGAATGTTGGAAGTGGACTTTTGAACATAAAGAAAATATTCATAAGCAGTGGGCAAAATTAGGAATAAGTATTGATTATTCAAAAGAACGATTTACTTTAGACGAAGGTCTTAATAAAGCAGTTTCAAAAGTTTTTGTTGATTTATATAATGAAGGACTAATTTATCGTGGTGAAAGAATTATAAATTGGGATCCTGTTGCAAAAACAGCACTATCTAATGAGGAAGTTATATATAAAGAAGATGAAGGGGCATTTTATCATTTAAAATATTATATTGAAGGAACAAATGAATATTTAGAAGTAGCTACAACAAGACCGGAAACTTTATTTGGAGATGTAGCAGTAGCAGTACATCCTGACGATGAAAGATATAAAAAATTAGTAGGGAAAAAAGTAATTTTACCAATTGTAAATAAAAGTATTCCTATTATTTCTGATATACATGCTGATCCTACTTTTGGAACAGGTGTAGTTAAAATAACTCCTGCTCATGATCCTAATGACTTTGAAGTAGGTGAAAGACATAATTTAGAAAGAATTGTCATAATGAATGAAGATGCAACAATGAATGAATTAACAGGTAAATATTGTGGACTTACTCGTGAAGAATGTCGAAAAAAATTAGTTAATGATTTAAAAGAAGCTGGATTATTAATTAAAATTGAAAAAATGACTCATAGTGTAGGTCATAGTGAGAGAACTGATGCTGTTGTCGAACCATACTTATCTAAACAATGGTTTGTAAAAATGGATGAAATGGCAAATGATTTATTGTCTTTTCAAAAAGATGCTAAAAGAAAAATAAATTTTTTTCCTAAAAATTTTGAAAAAATATTAAAACATTGGATGGAAAACTGTCATGATTGGTGTATATCTCGTCAGTTATGGTGGGGACATAGAATACCTGCATGGTATAAAGATAATGAAATATATGTTGGATTGGAACCACCAAAAGAAAAAGATTGGATTCAAGATAATGATGTATTAGATACATGGTTTTCTAGTGCATTATGGCCATTTAGTACTTTAGGATGGCCAGATGAAACAGAAGATTTAAAAAGATTTTTTCCTACTGATGTATTAGTAACAGCATATGATATTATTTTCTTTTGGGTAGCAAGAATGGCATTTTCATCATTAAAACAGATGAAAACAAGACCATTTAAGGATTGTATAATTCATGGACTTATTCGTGATAAAGAAGGAAGAAAAATGTCAAAAAGTTTAGGAAATGGAATTGATCCAATGGACTTAATTGAAGAATATGGAGCAGATGCCTTAAGGTTTTATTTAACAACAGCATCAAGTATGGGAACAGATATTAGATTTGATACTGAAAAAGTATCTTCTAATTGGAACTTTATTAATAAACTTTGGAATGCTTCAAGATTCGTATTAATGAATATCGAAAATCTTTCTAAAGAAGAATTTTCATTGAACAATTTAAGTTTATGTGATAAATGGATTTTAACTAAACTTAATAATACTATAAAAGAAGTAAGACGTAATATGGATCATTATGAATTTAATAATGTTGGAGCTATTTTATATTCTTTTATCTGGGATGATTTTTGTGATTGGTATATTGAACTTTCTAAAGTAAATATGAATAATACTACTAAAAGTGTATTACTTTTAGTGTTAACAGATATTCTTAAAATGTTACATCCGATGATGCCATATGTTACAGAGGAAATTTATTCTATGTTGCCTATAAAAGAAGCTGATTCAATTATGATTTCAAATTATCCAAAGTATAATAAAAAACATATATTTGCTGATGAAAGCATAAGATTAGAAAAAATAATGAAAGACATAATTGCTATAAGAAATATGAAAGCTAATAATAATATTACGAAAGATTCAATTGTCGATATAAAAGTTTCTGATGAAATTAGAAATATATATTTATCACAATTAAAAATTAAAGAAGAACAATTATGTAACCCTAATCAAGAACTTTTATCTTCTAATTATAAATCTGAATTAATAGATATTACATATTATTATCATGGTGAAGAAAATAAAAATAATATAGAAGAAGAAATTAAAAAATTAGAAGCTTCTATTGCTAGAAGAAAAAAATTATTAAGCAATGAGAATTATGTAAATAAAGCACCTAAAAATATAGTTGATTTAGATAGAAAAAAGTTAGAAGAAGAAGAAAATCGTTTATCTATAATAAAGAATAATAATTAAAATACTTGCTTATTATTAGCAAGTTTTTATTTGATTTATTATAAATATAATTATATAATTTTTATAGGTGATATTATGGACAATATTAAAGTTTTATTTATGGGTACACCTGAATTTAGTGTTCCAATACTTGAAGGATTAATAAAAAAATATAATGTTATAGGAGTCGTTACTCAACCAGACAAAGAAGTAGGAAGACACAAAGAAGTAATGTTTTCACCAGTTAAAAAAGTAGCTTTGGAAAATAATATAAAAGTTCTTCAACCTATTAAGATAAAAAATGAGTATAACGAAGTTTTAAATATGAGACCAGATATAATTATAACCTGTGCTTATGGACAAATTATTCCAAAAGAAATACTTGATTTTCCCAAATATGGATGTATTAACGTTCATGCTTCATTACTGCCAAAATTAAGAGGAGGAGCTCCAATTCATAGAGCAATTATAAATGGAGATGAAAAAACAGGAATTACTATTATGTATATGAATGAATCTATGGATGCTGGTGATATTTTATCACAAGAAGAAATAAATATCTCATTTGAAATGAATACCGGAGAATTACATGATAAACTTAGTGTTTTAGGGTGCAAACTTTTATTAGAAACACTACCTAAAATAATTGATGGTACGATAGTTCCAATAAAACAAGATGAAAAGCAAGTAACTTTTGGAAAAATAATAAAAAGAGAAGATGAGCTTTTAGATTTTGATACTACCACTTTGAATGTATATAATAAAATAAGAGGATTATCACCAAATCCAGGGGCATATTCATTATTAGATGGAAAAATCGTAAAAATATATAAATCTAGAATAGGTAAAAATTTAAGCAAAGCTTTAAGCGGAACAATAGTTAACATATATAAAGATGGTATTGGAGTAAAAACTATTGATGGTGAGATAATAATTGAAGAGCTGAAAATTGAAGGTAAAAAGAAAGTTAAAGCTTCTGAATATTTAAATGGTATAGACAAAGATAATTTATTAGGAAGAAGGTTTATGAAAGAGTAGGGATTTTATGAATAATAATGATTTTAATTATTCTAGTTTAGTTTTTGATAAAAAATACCGTTCAAGATTAATTTTAGCAATTTATATAATAATATTTGTAATTTTGATTATTTTTTTGAGATTAAATATAAAAAATACTGATAATTATAGTGAATCTAATAATGAGATATTAAACAATGAAATTGTAGATAATGATAACGAAGAAAATGAAAATTTATATATTAAATCATTGTTTTCGTATATAGATCTTAATAATTATAATTTTGAATTCAAAATATATTATAATGATAATATTTATGTTTCTAGTGGCAAAAGATTTAATAGAAAGTATGATTTTAATTTGACGGATGGAAGTAGTACAGTAAATTATTTAGTAAGTGGGGAGCTAGTGAAGATTAAACAAAATGAATCTTACACTGTTTCTATGTTGCCATATTTTTATATTAATCATTTTGATAATGAAATTTTAAAAGAAATATTGGCTAGTTCAAGGCAAATATCAGAGAATAGTTATGAAATAACTAATGGAATTTTATCATCTTTTGTAGATTCTAATTATAATTTAATTGTTGGTGATGATGAGTTGTTAAATACTATAGAACTAGATATAAAAAACAATATTATTGTAGGAATAAATATGGACTTTACTAATTTATTTAATGATTATGATGAGGTTTCATTATTAAAAATATCATTAAATTATTCTGATTTTGGATTAGTTGATGATTTTGATGTTAATTTTTAAATAAAAAATAAAAAAAAACTTGCAATATTCAAAAACATAGTATATACTTTAGAAGTACGACCGGTTATTGGTCATTAGTGGGCTTGTAGCTCAGGTGGTTAGAGCGCACGCCTGATAAGCGTGAGGTCGGAGGTTCAAGTCCCCCCAGGCCCACCATATAGTTGCCTCAATAGCTCAGTTGGTTAGAGCACTTGACTGTTAATCAAGGGGTCCTAGGTTCAAGTCCTAGTTGGGGCGCCATTTTTTTGGCCAGTTGGTGAAGTGGCTTAACACACCGCCCTTTCACGGCGGCATTCATGGATTCGAATTCCATACTGGTCACCAAAAAAAAATTATACCTTGATATTCAAGGTTTTTTTATTTTCTTTTTTCTTTTTTTTTACGTATAAAAATGTTATACTTATATTATGTTTGGGAGGATTTATGAAAAAAAATATTCTTTTCTTATTTCTTATTTTTATGATATTATGTGTAAACTTTAAGGTTAATGCATTAGATTACAAAATATCTTACGATAATGAGCTTAATACTGATTTTAATATTGTTTCTGGTAGCGAGGTTTCTGTTAATTGTGATGGAATTTTTACTAAGGAAGCATTAGATTTAATTAGTGATGCATTGGGATGGTTTAGGATACTTGGTCCAATAGCATTAATTGTTTTAATTGCAGTTGACTTTGGGCAAGCTGTTTTATCTCAAGAGAACGATGCCTTAAAAAAAGCAGGTAGTAAAATTCTTAAAAGGGCGTTGGCTACTATTGCACTATTTTTTATTCCAACTTTAATTAGGGTATTAATTAATTTACCAGGCGTTAGAAATTCAATTCAAATTCCTGATGATCCATTATGTGGAACTATGAAAAGTGTCATTACTGAAAATGAATTAATCATAAAATAAATATGAGGTGATATTGTGATTTATTTAGATTATTCTGCAACAACTCCAGTAAATAAAGAAGTTTTAGATTCTTTTTGTAAAGCAGCACTTGATTATCCAGGAAATCCTAATTCTCTTCATAAATTGGGTCTTGATTCTAAAAAATTGATTGAAGCTTCTACTTTACAAGTTGCTAACATTTTAAATGTCAAAGCAAGTGAAATAATATATACTAGTGGTGCAAGTGAATCTAATAATCTAGCTATTAAAGGTATTGCAGATAAATATAAAAATAGAGGAAAACACATTATAACTACTAATTTTGAACATTCCTCAATTTATGGTCCACTTAGCTATTTACAAAAAGAAGGATATGATATTGACTTTGTTGAAACATTGCCAAATGGATTAATAGATTTGAACAAGCTAGAAAAACTTATTAGAAACGATACTATCTTAGTTACAGTAGCAAGCGTTAATAGTGAAATAGGAATAAGGCAACCGATTGAAGAAATAGCTAATATAGTAAAAAAATTCCCTAAATGTTTTTTTCATGTTGATATGACACAGAGTATAGGAAAAGAAGCTATTTCTTTAAATAATATCGATTTGGTTTCTTTTTCCGCACATAAATTTTTTGGTATAAAGGGTATTGGTGTTTTAGTAAAAAAAGAAAATGTTTCTTTAGAACCATTAATACACGGTGGTAAAAGTACTACTGCTTTTAGAAGTGGGACTCCAGCATTACCATTAATAGTGTCTCTTGCTAAAGCGCTTCGTCTAGCTATTATAGATATTGAAAAAAAATATCAGTACGTAAAAAAAATAAATAAAATGTTAGTTGATAAATTGAAAAAATATCCTTTAGTTAGAATAAATAGTAATGAAAATTGTATTCCACAAATACTTAATATTAGCATTCTAAATTGTAAACCTGAAACTATGCAACATGCTTTAGAAGAATATGATATATATATATCAACACAAACAGCCTGTTCAAAAAATAGTAATTTTTCAAAAGCAGTTTTCGCACTAACAAAAAATGAAGAAATTGCTTCTTCTAGTATTAGAATAAGCTTATCATATCTTACAACTGAAGAAGAATGCTTAGAATTTTTAAAATCTTTTTCGGCTTGTTATGAAAGACTTACTAGTTTGAGGTGAATAAATGAAAATAATAAAAATAGGTGCTATGTGGTGCCCTGCATGTATAATTATGAATAAATTTTGGAATAAGGTAAAAGAAGAATTTAAAAATATTGAATTTATAGATTACGATTTAGATATGGATGAAGAAAAAATAGAATCTTATCAGGTTGGAAATGTTTTACCAGTTATAATAGCTATAAATAATGGTATTGAAAAATCACGTTTAATAGGTGAAAAAAAAGAAGAAGAAGTTTTAGAATTTATTAGGAAGAATGGTGTATAGAATGAAAAAAATAATGATGTGTTTCTTTTCTTTCCTAATTTTAATACCTTTTCCAGTTTTTGCACTTTCAAGTGAATATGATGATTTAGTTTATGGAATTACTGGTGAATTTATCGAAGAAGAAATTGTAAATATTTATTTTTTCTATGGAGATGGCTGTGAACATTGTGCTAAAGAAGAAAAATTTTTAGATGAGATAATTAAAAAATATGAAAATAATGTTAGAGTATTTCGATATGAAACTTGGTACGATAATCATAATAAAAATTTAATGTTAAGTGTAAAAAAACTTCTTGGTAAAAATGAAAATATTAGTGTACCATTTACAGTAATTGGAAAAGAATCATATTCTGGATATAATGATTACGTTGGAGAAAAAATAGAAAACCAATTACGAAAATATTTAGAGTTAGATTTAGATGATAATAATTTAAATATTGTCGATGAAAATAAAGAAGAAATACCTCTATTGGGAAGAGTTGATGTTAAAGAAGTTTCTATTTTGTTAGTAGCAATTATATTAGGACTAGTTGATGGCTTTAATCCTTGCGCTATGTGGGTTTTATTATTTTTAATAAATATGTTATTTGATATGAAAAACAAAAAGAGAATGTTATTTTTAGGAATAAGTTTCCTTTTTGTATCTAGTCTAGTATATTTTCTATCTATGCTTGGACTTACGACAGTATTTTCAATGATATCGATGCCTTTAATTCGAAGTCTTATTGGTGTTGTTGCAATTATAATAGGTTTTTATAATTTGAAAAAATATTTAAAAGTTAAAAATAGTAAAAATGAAGGATGTCAAGTTGTAAATAGCACTAAAAGGAAGAAAATCTTTCATAGAATAAAAAAATTTACAACAGAAAAAAATTTATTATTAGCTTTTTTAGGAGTGGTAACTTTAGCAATTTCAGTTAATTTAGTAGAACTTGCTTGTTCGACAGTTTTCCCAGCTACTTTTGCAGAAATATTAGCTATTAATGAAATAACAGGAATTAGTAGAATTTTATATTTATTAGTTTATACACTATTTTATATGTTAGATGATATGATTGTATTTGTTATTGCGGTTTGTACTTTAAGTATTGCAACAGCAAGTTCTAAATATGGAAAATATTCATCATTAATTGGTGGAATTATTATGCTTATTATGGGATTACTTTTAATTTTTAAGCCAGAATGGATAATGTTTAATTTTTAAAAAATGTAATAAACGTAAATTTTTAGAGTAAAATCCGCTTGAAAAAACGGACTTCCAAATGAAAATTAACACAAAAAATGTAATAAATAAATAGAATCTTGCGTATTATTTAATGGTATGCTATAATTGTCCATGTGATATATTATATTCACTGGATTTATATTTCTAATTATTCTCTCTTCTTAAAAAAAGAAAAGATAACTAGGTAGCAGGTCCAATTATTTTTATTGATTAAGGAGGAGATAGTGATGGCAGAAGCAGAATTTAAAGATAAGACTATAAAATGCGTAGACTGTGGAACTGAATTTGTTTTTACAGCTAGAGATCAAGTTTTTTATGCTGAAAAAGGTTTTACAAACGAACCTAAAAGATGTAAAGCTTGTCGTGATGCTAGAAAAACAGAAAAAAGAAATAATACAAGTAAATAACAAACTTTATGTTTGTTTTTTTTGACTTTTTTCGACAATAATAAATGCTATATTTAAATAGGTGATTATATGAAAAAAAATTTTGTTATACCATTAGTAATTTCTATTGTTTTAGGTTTTATATCCGCACAAATTGTGTATTCTACTTATAGAAAAAATTTAGAAAATACTGATTATAACGTGTATTTAATTCAAGCAGGAAGCTATAATAATAAAGACGATTTAGAAAAAGATTTTTCTTTAGATGATGAATATATAATACTAGAAGAAGATGGCGTTTATAATGTATATGTTGGAATGACAACAGATTTAATTAATGCTAATAAAATTAAAAATTTATATTCTAATAAAAATTATGATACATATATTAAGCCGACAGTAGTTAATAATATTGAATTTGTTAGTAATTTAGAGCAATATGATATATTAATGTCAGAAGTTGATGATGAAGAAAATATTATATCTATAAATGATGTTATTTTATCTAGTTATGAAGAAATGGTCTTAGGAAAATAATTTAATAAAGGTAATAATTTATTAGGTGGTGTTATTGAGAATTCAAGATATTCCTAAAAGTGAAAGACCAAGAGAAAGATTAATCTCTTTTGGGGCAAAAAATCTTTCAAATGAAGAACTTTTATCTATTGTGTTTAGATGTGGAACTAAGTCAAAATCAGCAAAAGATTTATCTTTAGAACTTCTTAAAGAAATTAAAAAAATGTCTAGCTTAAAAGACATTACTATTAGTAAATTAAATGCAATAAATGGTATAGGAATTTCGAAAGCTACTATGATATTGGCAATTGTCGAAATTGGAAGAAGAATTTTTTTGGCAGAAGAAATAATAAATTTTTCTAATTATACTAATTCACAAATGATATATGAAAATATGAAAAATACGTTTGTTGATAAAAAACAGGAATTATTTTTTTGCTTATATTTTGATAATAGACAACATCTTGTAGGTAAAGAATTATTGTTTTGTGGTACAGTTAATAAAAGTATTGTTCATCCAAGAGAAGTATTTAAATATGCATATTTATATTCAGCTACTAGTATAATTTGTATTCACAATCATCCTAGTGGTGATGTAAATCCATCAGAAGATGATATAATCTTAACTAATTCACTTGTTTCAATAGGCTATATTAATAAAATACCAATTGTCGATCATATTATTATTGGTAATAATAATTATTATAGTTTTTCTGATAATGGGAAAATTAATAATAGGTGATAATATGAAAAGAAAAAAGAAATATACTAAAAATTCTTTTCCTAAAAAAAACAAATATTATTATTTTTTCTTTTTTTTATTTTTAATTACGATGTCCATTTTGGCTATAAATAATATTTTCAATATAGAAAAATATTTTCGTGATATTTTATTTTATCCAGCTAGGCTAATACCAACTGCTTCTTTTATTGAAGATGTAAATAATGAAATAGAAAAAGAAAATGAAGAATTAAAGTCTCTTTTAAATATTAAAGAATCTTTGAGCGAATATGACATAATTTATGCAACCGTAGTAGAAAGAAATAATTTTTATTGGCTTAATACATTAGTAATAAATAAAGGTAGTATGGACGGCGTTGAAGAAGGTTTAGCTGTAGTAGATAATAGTGGTTTAATAGGGGCAATAAGTGATGTTTCAAATGCTACTTCGACTGTAAAATTAATAACATTAGATGATAAGTATAATAGTATTTCGGTAAAAGTAAAAGGTAATGATTATGAGCTAAATAAAATTTTAAAAGTAAAAGATGGAAATTTAATAATAGAAGGAATTAATAAAAATATAAATATACAAATAGGTGATAAAATAGTTACTAATGGCTTAAGTAATAAATTCCCTAGTGGAATAACTATTGGTGAAGTTTCCATGGTAAATGAAGATTTATACAGTATTAGTAATATTGCTACTGTATCTTTATCTGCTAATATTAATAATCTAAGATTTGTAGCTATTTTAAAAAGGAAAATTTAATATGATTATATTGGGATTTTTATCATTAATATTCGATGTTTTAATATTAAATTTTTCAAAATATTTATTTTCTAATCTTTCTTTATTATTTCCTTATTTAACTTTAACTTATTTAATTTGTAATTTCTATTTTTTTAATTTAAAAAATAAAAAAATAATTATAATATTGTCAATTTTATATGGAATTGTAATAAATAATATTGCATTAACTTTAATTAATATTTCTATTATTTGGTTAATAATTAAGTTTTTTAAAAATAATTTTAAAGATAGTTTCTTTTCTTTTTTTATTATGCTCATAACATGTATATTTTTATATGATTTTTTATCTTTTCTTTTTTTGTCATTACCAGGATTAATAAGTTTTAATATTTTTAATTTTATATATAAATTTTATAATAGTACCTTTTTAAATATTTTATATGGGCTTGTTCTTTATTTTTTGAATTCTGTTCTACTTTTTAAAAAATAGTAATAATTATTAAGTGAGATGATTTTATGGATGAATATAAAAGTCTAAATAAATATTTAAATAAGAATACTTTAAAAAGTGATAATAAATTTAATTCTTTTAGTAAAAGACTAATTAGTAAATTTCTTATTTCATTAATTTTATTTATTTTATTTTTAATTGGAAATAAAGTATCTTTAGAATTTAAGCCTAAATTTTATAATATAGTTTATAATGAAACTTTTTCTTTTGCAGAATTTAAAGGTTGGTATAATGAAAATTTTGGAGAAGTATTCCCACTTAATAATTTATTTCCAAATGATGTTAAAGTTTTTAATGAAAGCTTTGTATATGATAGTGCAAATTTATATAAAGATGGTGTAGCATTAAAAGTTACAAATCAATATTTGGTTCCTTTACTTAACAGTGGTGTTGTTATTTTTTTAGGTGAAAAAGAGGATTACGGAAATACTTTAATAGTTCAACAAGAAAATGGAATAGATGTTTGGTATTCTAATATTAATTTTGGTGATATAGCAATGTATGATTATTTAGAAAAAGGAAGTTACATTGGAGAAGCAAATGGTGATACTATATACTTATTATTTCAAAAAGATGGGAAGTTTTTAGATTATAAAGAGTATATTTAATTATTTTTATGTTCATCCACTTACTTATATTTTAATATTTATATCACTATTAACAGCTAATTTTAAAAGAATAATTATTTATATGTCTATAATAATTATACATGAGCTTGGTCACTTACTAACAGCTAAATATTATAATTGGAAAATTGATAAAATATATATATATCCATTAGGTGGTATAACTAAAATAAATGATAAGATAAATAGACCATTGAAAGAAGAATTAATTATTGTCTTAATGGGACCTATTTTTCAAATAATTTACTATTATTTTTTAAAAATACTAGGAGTAGAAGATATATTAATATTTAATTTGATTTTACTAACATTTAATTTACTTCCAATATATCCGCTAGATGGAGGAAAAATTTTAAATTTACTTTTTTCTTTTTGTCTTTCATATAAGTTAAGCTATAAAATAACTTTCTTTATTTCTTTTTTTAGCTATATCGTTTTAGTTTTTTTTTCTTTATTACACTTGCATTCTTTTTTCTTTATAATAGTTATTTTCTTACTTTTTTTTAAAATTTTAGATGAATACTCCAAAAAAAAATTTTATTTTAATAAATTTTTATTAGAAAGATATCTAAATAATTATAGATTTAAAAAAATTAAATTTATTAAAAAAATTGATTCAATGTATAGAGATAAAACTCATTTTTTTAGAAAAAATAATCAAATAGTTACAGAAAAAGAATTTTTAAAAGAATATTTTAATATGATTATCTATAAATAATTAAGTTCTTTGTTTCTTTAATTTTTAGATTTCATATATTATATTAGGTGAATTTATGAAAAGCTTATTTGATTTATATTGTATTAATGTTTTAGTTAATGATGTTAAAACCAATTCCAAAGAAGTATTTTTAAACGATGCTTTTGTTTGTGTTAAAGGTGTAAATGTTGATCGACATCAATATATCGATGAAGCAATTAAAAGAGGGGCATCTTTTTTGATTGTTTCTAAAGGTAAGAAATATCCTATACCATACGTTAAAGTTAAAAATATTAATAAAGAATTAATTAATATTTTATCTAATGTTTATAGTGATGCCAAAAATATAGGAATAATAGCAATTACAGGAACTGATGGGAAAACAACAACAGCATCTATTATAAGAGACATGATAGGGTATGATTATTGTGGTTATATTGGAACAAATGGTGTTAAAGGTAAATATTTTAATGCAAATAGTGAAAATACAACTCCCACAATTGAGTATAATTATAAATACTTAGATAAATTTGCCAAAGAAAAGTTAAAATATGCAACTATTGAAGCTTCTAGTGAGGGAATGCTACATAAAAGATTAGAAGGATTTAAGTTTAAAATAGGTATCTTAACAAATTTTACTGAAGATCATCTAAATGTCCATAAAACATTAAAAAATTATTTAAAATGCAAGAAGAAAGTTTTTCATAATATAGATAAAGATGGATTGGCAATCTTAAATATGGATGATAAATTTTATAAGCAATTTAGAAAAAGTTGTAATTGTAGCGTGGTAACGTATGGAAAAAATAAATATAGTACTCTTAGAATAATTGATTATGAATTATTTCCAAATAAAACAAGAATTAAGTATATGCTTAAAAAAAATATTTTTATAATTGAAAGCCCTTTGGTAGGTGAATTCAATGTTTATAATTTAAGTGCGGCTATTCTTACTTTATTATCTTTAAATTATAATATTTCGGAAATAAGAAAGAGAATTTTAAATATTAAAACACCTTATGGGCGTTGTGAATTTTTAAATTATAATACCGAATATAAAATATTTTTAGATTATGCACATACTGTAAATGGTATTAAATCAGTATTAACTTATTTAAATAGTATAAAGAAAAGAAAAATAATTACTGTTATTGGATCAGCTGGTGGAAGAGAAAAAGAAAAAAGACCTAGTATGGGTAAAGTTGCTCAGAATTTGTCTGATATTGTTATATATACTATGGATGACCCAAGATATGAAAAGGTTTTAGATATAGTAAATGAAATGGTAGATAAGTCAAAAAGAAATTATTTGATTGAAATTGATCGTAAAAAAGCTATCCATATGGCATTAGAAATGGCACAAAAAGATGATATTGTTGCTATTTTAGGAAAAGGTAGAGATAATTATATGGCAATTTTTGATAAAAAAATTTTATATAGCGATTTATTAGTTTTAGATAATTATTTTAAAAAATAATTTGTTAATAGATAAAAAACATATAATTTATTGGGAGGATTATATGTTTTTTAATTTGTTAGAGAAACTTAAAAAAATATTTATATTTACTACTAGTTATTCAAACAATGTATTTTTAGATCCACTTAGTAGTGAAGAAGAAGAAGAATGCATAAGAAAAGCCAATATGGGTGATAAAATAGCACGTAATAAATTAATTGAACATAATTTGAGATTAGTAGCGCATATTGTTAAAAAGTTTGATTATAAAAATGTTGATCAAGATGATCTTATAAGTATTGGAACTATTGGATTAATAAAAGGTGTAGACTCATTTTCTAAAAGTCATGGAACAAAGATAACTACTTATTGTGCAAGGTGTATAGAAAATGAAATTTTAATGTATTTCCGTAGCAACAACAAAACAAATAAAAATATTTCAATTAATGAATCAATCGGTTATGACAAAGAAGGAAATGAGATAACTATTTTGGATATTTTAAAAATGCCAAGTCCAGATTTCGTAGAAAAAATTAATGAAAAAGATAATGTAAAACTATTAATGGAGTATTTAAATGTATTAACTCCAAGAGAAATATCTATTTTAGTAAAAAGATATGGATTAAATAACACTAAAGAAATGACTCAAAAAGAAATAGCTAAAGAACTTAAAATATCTAGAAGTTATGTCTCACGTATTGAAAAAAGAGCATTGATGAAAATTTTAAGAGAATTTATGAAGAATAATAAAACTTAAATAATATATAGACTTTTTCTCTTATTAAAGTTATAATTATTATAAATATATGAGGTGCTCATTATGAATAGTAATGATGATTATATAGAAAAAAAAGTTAAAAAGGAAAAAAAATTAAAATATAAAAATATTTCAATTATAGGTATTTCATTTATTTCTTTTATTTTTATCTTTTCTTTATTTTATATATTTTTTGTGCCTAAGATAACTTTGAATGGTAAGACATATCTAAAAATTGAATATGGAGATAGTTTTAATGAACCAGGATATTCTGCTAGTTATTTAGGAAAAGATATAACCGATAAAGTATGGATTAATGGAAAAGTTGATACTACAAAGGTTGGAATTTATGATATAAAATACAAAGTTAGAAAAAATAAAATTACTACTACTAAAACTAGAAAGGTTGAAATTGTCGATACAGTTAAACCAGTAATTACACTTTCTGGAGAAAAAAATATTAACGTTTGTCCAACGTATGAATTCGAAGAAAGTGGCTATAATGCTTTTGATAATTATGATGGTGATTTGACTGATAAAGTAAAAGTAGATATAAAAGATGATGTTGTTACTTATACAGTTTCTGATAGTAGTGGTAACAAAGCAACTGTTACCAGAAAAATTAATAGAGTGGATAATGAAGCACCCATTATAACTTTAAAAGGTGGGGATAATTATTATATAACAGAAAAAACTGAATATTCTGATCCAGGATATACAGCTTCAGATAATTGTGAAGGAGACTTAACAGAAAAAGTAAAAGTTTCAGGGAAAGTAGATTCTAATGTTGTAGGTAAATATTATATTGACTATAGTGTATCAGATTCGAAAGGTAATAGCACTAAAGTAACTAGAACAGTTATAGTATCTAAAGAAATTCAAACTTCAAGTCCTATAAAAGGAGCTATTTATCTTACATTTGATGATGGACCAAGTTCAACAATAACTTCAAAACTTTTAGATATATTGAAGGAAAAAAATGTAAAAGCTACTTTTTTTGTTATCAATCATTCAAGTAATTTAGATTATTTAATTAAAAGAGAGTATGATGAAGGACATACAGTAGCATTGCATAGTTATTCTCATAATTATGCAAATGTGTATAGTTCTGTTGATTCTTATTTTAATGATTTAAATCAAATTTCAGATAAAGTAGAAAAAATCACTGGTATGAAAAGTAATATAATAAGATTTCCTGGTGGTGGAAGCAATACAGTTAGTAGAAATTATTCTAGAGGGATTATGTCAATTTTAACTAAAGAAGTTTTAAATAGAGGATATCATTATTTTGATTGGAATGTATCAAGTAATGATGCTGGAGGTGCTAAAACAAGTGAAGAAGTATACAACAATGTAGTTAAAAACTTAAGTAAAAATAGAGCAAACGTTGTATTAATGCATGATTTTGAAAATAATTACAAGACACTTAATGCAATTAGTGATATAATTGATTATGGTAAAGCAAATGGTTATCAATTTTTAGCTATTGATATGTCTACATCTATGGTTAGACATTCAGTAAATAACTAGAAGGAGTGAAGTTTTTTATGAGTAAATTAAGGGGATTTTTAAAAAAATATTTTATATTTCTAATATTGGGAATATTAATTCCAAAAGTTGTTTTAGCAGCAGATAGTACGACTTTAGTTGGTTTGGATTTATCTAGCCCTGGAGAAACGATAAGTTTAGATATAAAGTTAAATGTTGCATCAACAATCGATGAATATAGTGCACAACTTACTTACGAGACATCTATTTTAGAATTTATTGGAATAGAAAATCAGAACAATTGGAAAGGTAATAATTCAATTACTGATAGTCCAGTAAAATTATCTTTTACGCATGATAATGGTGTAGCAGGTGAAACTGTAGTAGCTACTCTTAAATTTAAAGTAAAAACAGATGTTACGAAAGCTGATACTTTAATTAATCTTGAAGGAACAGCAGTAACACAAGCTGATGATACAATAAGTAATTTACCTAAAGTATCAAAAACTATTGCAATTAAATCTACTGACAACACGTTGAAAGATTTAAAATTAAATGGCAAAACAGTAGTTAATTTTTCACCAAATACTTATAGTTATTCTATTCAAGTAGAAGCAATAACTACTACCGCTAATATAGATGCCGTTTTGAATAGCTCAACAGCTAGTTTTGTAGAAAATTATGGATCTCGAAGTGTACAACTTGATTATGGAGAAAATGTTATCGAAATAAAGGTTAGAGCGGCTTCAAATGCTGAAAAAACATATGTCATAAATGTTAATAGATTAGATAATCGTGGAACTAATAATGACTTAAAAAGTTTGATATTAAATTCTGGAAAAATAAAATTAAATTTTGATAAAGATACTTTAGAATATAAAATAAAAACTTATAAATTATCTTCAATTGATGTAGAGGCTTTATCTGTCGATGAAAAAGCAACTGTAAAAATAGAAAAACCAGATGAAATTATTATTGGAGAAAATGTTATAAATATAATTGTTACTAGCGAAGATGGTAATGATAAAACATATAAAGTTATTTTGAATAATGTGGATTACGATATTGATACAAGCTTAAAAGATATTGAAATTTTTGGTTGTGACGAAGAATTAGATTTTGATCCAAAAGTATTTGATTATGAAATTATATATAAGTCAAAATATAAAGATTCTATTGTAATTAAACCTATTATTAATGCAACAGATGAAGCTGTAAAAATAGATGAACCATTGCTTGAAAAAACTTCAGTAATTGAACCGGGCGCAGTAGTACAGATAAGAGTATATGCTACTGATGGAACTGAAAGTACGTATACTATTACATTTGTTAAAGACACAAGACTAAACTTTTTCTTTTTGCTAGGACTTATAATATTTATTGTATTATTAGTAATATTTATAAAATTATTAATAAAAAGAAACAAAGACAAAAATAGTAAAGAAAGTGTTACTGAAGAAAAAAATAAAGATATTGAAAAAACTAAAAAATTACAGAAGATAAACTTAGGTAACTAAGTTTATCTTTCTTAAGGAGGAATCTAATGCAAAAGTATATACCAAAAATGTATAAAAAAAATATTTTTGATATAAATTATGAAAAACTTAAAAATAATGGTATAAAATGTATTTTATTTGACTTAGATAATACACTTTTAGCAGTTAATTCTAATACTATTGATAAAAAAATATGTAGTTTTGTAAAAAAGCTAAAGAAAGATTTTTCTATTTATGTTATATCGAATAATAGCAGTAAAAAAAGATTGGATATAGTAGCTAATGCTTTAAAAATTTCGTATATTTCTTTTGCTTTAAAACCACTTTCTTTTGGATTTAAAAAAATAATTAAAGAATATGGTTATAAACCTTGTGAAATGTGCATTATTGGTGATCAAATTGTAACTGATGTATTTGGAGGCAATCGATTAGGTATTTTTACTATACTAGTAGAACCGTTAGAATCTAAAGATTTAAAAATAACTTCAGTTAATAGGTTCATAGAAAAAAGAATAATAAAAAAAATGGAAAATTTAGGTAAATTTCAAAAAGGAGAATTTTATGAATGAAGATAAATATTGTATTGGCTGTGGTGTAAAACTGCAAGATTCTAATATGTTGTTTGAAGGATATACAGCTGATTTGTCTAATAATCTTTGCTCAAGATGCTTTAAATTGAAAAATTATGGTGAGTATCAACTTACAACAAAGTCAAATTCTGAATATATTGACATTTTAAAAAGTATAAATGAAACTAAAGATTTAGTACTTTACATTGTCGATTTATTTAATATTGAAAAAGATATAAAAATGATTCGTGAATATATAAGTAATCGATTAATATTGGTTGTAACTAAAAGAGATGTTTTACCAAAAAGTGTAAATGATGAGAAAATCAAAGAATATTTTTCAAAATTTAATCTTGATTATCAAGATATTATTATAATTAGTTCGAAGAAAAATTATAATATTGATGAATTACTTCTATTTATTAAAAAGTATAAATCTAGCAAAAATGTTTATGTTGTAGGTCATACTAATGTTGGGAAAAGTACACTTATAAAAAAATTGATGAAAAATTATTCTGAATTTGATTGTGACTTGACAGTTTCTGTTTTACCATCTACGACATTAAATAAAATAAGTATTAAATTAAGTGACGATTTAAATTTAATAGATACTCCAGGATTAATAGATAGAGGAAATATTATTAATTATGTTGATTTTTCGATTATGAAAAAAATAATACCACGAAAAGAAATTAAGCCTAAAACTTATCAAATTAAAGCAGGACAAAGTCTTTTAATTAATGAATTAATACGAATTGATTATATAGAGGGTTCTAAAAATAGCTTTACATTTTTTGTGTCAAATGATTTAAAAATAAAAAAATTCAATAGCAATAAAAATGAGACATTGAAAAACATTATTAAAAGAAATTTAGAAGTTGGTTATCATCAAGATATTGTTATAAATGGTATGGGATTTGTAAAAATAACTGATAAAGCTTTGGTCGATGTTTATATTGATAAAAATGTTGAAATATTTGTTAGAGACTCTTTAATATAATTGCATTTTGTAAAGTTTTTTGTAAATAATAATATTAAAAATTGAATAAGAATTTGATAATTGTTATAATTATTATGGGTGTAATGATGATAATTAAAGTTAAAGATTTAGATATAAATTACATACAATATGGTGAGGGTAGTGACGTTATATTACTTCATGGTTGGGGACAAAATATTCAAATGATGGAGCCATTAGGTAAAAAATTAGCTAATAAGTTTAAAGTCACTATTTTAGATTTACCTGGACATGGTAGTTCTCAAGAACCTAAAGAAGCACTTACAATTTATGATTACTGTGAAATTTTAAAAGAAATTCTTAATAAGTTAAAAATTGATAATCCAATAATAATAGGACATTCTTTTGGTGGAAGAATAGGGATTATCTATGCAGCAAATTATGATACAGAAAAACTTATTCTTTTAGGAGCACCATGTATTAGAAAAGTAGAAAAGCTTAGTTTGAAAACAAGAACATTAAAACAATTAAAAAAGATTCCGATTTTAAATAAGTTTGAGGAATTTGCAAAAAAGCATATTGGTTCCAGAGATTATCGAAATGCAAGTCCAGTGATGAGACAAATTTTAGTTAATACGGTAAATGAAGATTTAAGTAATTGTGCAAAGAAAATTAAATGTCCTACTCTTTTAATTTGGGGAGAATGTGATACTGAAGCACCTGTCGAAGAAGCTAAAGCACTAGAAAAAATTATTGATGATTCTGGTTTAGTAATCTATCCAAATGGAAGTCATTATACATATTTGGAATTTTTAAATCCAGTTTGCAAAGTTATTAAAACTTTTATTGAATAGAAAGAAGGTTTTTTATGATAATATTAGTTTGCTTAGTTTATTTTATTATGCTGGTATACGTTATTAATACATCAGGTAAATCAATTCATATGTTACAGCAAAACTTATATAATGAAAATAATAGATATTTGAAATGGTTAGGGAAAAATTTCAAAAATAGTTTCATAAATTTAAACTTATATGGAATTCTTTTTTCAGCATTTTTGTTCTTTTCTGTAAGTGATATTTTAGATGTTTTCTTTTTACTTATATTAATTTCTGTATATGTTGTTAGTTTATTTATCGATAAAGAAAAAAGAAAACATGATCAAAATAAAAAACCATTGGTTATTACAAAAAGAGTTAAAAGACTTATTGTTACTATTTCAATAATATATCTTTTACCAGTAATTTTCTTTTTTATAAACACAGAAAATAGAAATATTTGTCTTTTAATTTTATCAATACTTACTAGTATGAATTACTTAATAATATATTTGGCTAATGTTATTAATTATCCTGTAGAAAGACTTGTATATCATCACTTTGAAAGATTGGCTAAAAATAAATTAAAATCGATGAATAATTTAAAAGTTATAGGTATAACAGGAAGTTATGGTAAAACTAGTAGTAAAAATATATTAAATGATATATTAAAAATAAAATTTAATTGTTTAGCAACTCCTAAAAGTATTAATACATTTAATGGTCTTATGATAACAATAAATAATAAGCTTAGTAAGTTAGATGATATCTTTATTGCTGAAATGGGAGCATATGTAAAAGGAGAAATAAATGGACTTTGTAAACTTGTTAATCCAAAATATGGAATAATAACTTCAATTGGTAATGCACACTTGGCAACGTTTGGAAGTGAACAAAATATTATAGATGGAAAAATGGAATTAATAGAATATTTACCAAGTGATGGAATAGGTGTATTAAATAAAGATGATTTAAAACAAAAAAATTATAAAATAAAAAATAAAAATAAATGTAAAATAATTTGGATAGGTATAGATAATAAAGATGTTGATGTAAAAGCTAGTAATATCAAATGTAATAGTAAAGGAACTAGTTTTACTGTTAAATTCAAAGATATAGAAAAAACATATGATTTTGAAACTAAGCTTTTAGGAAAACATAATGTTTATAATATTCTTGCTAGTATTGCTTTAGGATATGAATTTGGTATATCAATTAAAAATTTGCAGCAAGCTGTTAAAAAAGTTAAACCAGTAGAACATCGCTTAGAATTAAAGAGACTTGGTGATTTTTATCAAATAGATGATGCTTATAATTCTAATCCTATAGGAGCTAAAAATGCATTAGATGTATTAGATTTAATGAAAGGGACAAAAGTTGTTGTTACTCCAGGGATGATTGAATTAGGCGAAAAAGAAGAAGAATATAATCGTGAATTTGGAAGGCAAATTAGTGAAGTTGCCGATAAAGTTATTTTAATTGGTGAAAAAAGAACAAAACCAATTAAACAAGGTCTTATCGACAAGAAATTTGACGAAGATAATATATATGTTTTAAATGATGTTAGGGATGCTTATGTATTGATAAATAAGTTTAAAGAGAAAGATGATCTTTATGCATTATTTGAAAATGACTTACCGGACACGTATACGGAAATAGGAGGATAAAATGATAAAAGTTGGTGTTATTTTTGGTGGGGAATCTGTTGAACATGAAGTTAGTATAATTTCAGCTGTTCAAGCAATGAATAAATTAGATAATGAGAAATATGATATTGTACCAATTTATATTTCTAAAGATAATGAATGGTATACAGGTGCAGCATTGAGAGAAATTGATACTTTTAAAGATATTGAATTGTTGAAAAGATACACTAAAAATGTTGTGTTGTATAATAAAAAAGGAAGGTTTGTTTTACAGAGTAAAGGGATTTTTAGAAGAATTGTAAATGATATAGATATTGTACTTCCTGTTGTGCATGGTACAAATGTAGAGGATGGTGTATTACAAGGATATTTAAAAACAATTGGCGTTCCATTTGTCGGTAGCGATGTTACAGCTAGTGCTGTTGCACAAGATAAAGTAATTCAAAAAATGGTTTTTCAAAATTCCAATTTACCAGTTGCTGATTATGTATGGTTTTATGATTGTGAATATAACGATGATAGTGATAGTATCATAGAAAAAATAGAAAAAAATATTGAATATCCTGTTATTGTAAAACCAGCTACTCTTGGAAGTAGTATTGGAATATCATCAGCAAAGAATAGAAAAGATCTTATAAAGGCTATTGAAGAAGCTATTGAATATGATGAAAAAATTGTTGTTGAAAAGAAAGTTGAAAATTTAGTTGAAGTAAACATAAGTGTTTTAGGAAATTATGAATATCAAAATTTATCAGAAATAGAACAAGTAATGACTGATAATAGTCTTTTAACCTATGATGACAAATATATAAATGGCGGTAAAAAAGTAGGAAAAGCAGGAATGGCTAGTTCTAGTAGAAAAATTCCCGCTAATATTTCAGAAAAATTAAAAAATGAAGTTCGAGAAATTGCAACAAATGCATTTAAAACCGTTGGGTTAAGTGGTGATGTTAGAATAGACTTCTTAATTGATGAAAAGAAAAAGAAAGTTTATATTAATGAAATTAATTCTTGCCCTGGTTCTCTTGCTTTCTATTTATGGGAACCAGTTGGTAAAAGATTTACAACACTTCTTGATGAAATGATTAATATTGGTATAAAAGATTATAAAAAGAGAATAAACAAAACTCATAGCTTTAAAACAAATATTTTGAGTGGCTATAGTGGTTTAAAAGGATGTAAAGGAAAATTAAAATAAATTAGTGGGGTGATGAAATGCTAGATATTTTGGAATCTTCTGAAAATGGTTATAATGACTATTTTAATATCCAAAATCTTTCATTTAATCACCCTTTGACCGATTCTGAATTGGAAGAATTTAGAGCATTAATTTTTTCATTAAATAATCTTAATCAGATATATTTTAAAGGAACAATTGATACTAATAGTATCGAAACAATAAAAGATTTACTTTCTATTAGTGGCTTTATTGATGATAGCCGTGTAGAGAAGTGTATAGTAGCAACATTTTCTGAAGAAGAATTAAATGTTATTTTAAATAGTAGATATGAGCATCCTGACACTTGGAAAGTTTGTTATGATGTTGAAGATAATAATTATATGTTAGCAGATATTCCTAAATGTCGTACTTTTTTTTCATATATAGAAAAAATAAAATTACAAATTGAAAAAGAAAATCTTAGTGATTTTGAGAAAGTTTTAAAAGTATACGATATAGTTAAATTAATTGAATATAACAATAATAGTAGTGATTTATTACCTGACATTGTTGTTAATCAAGAGGCAACTTCTTTAGGGTTTAATAGACTTTTTACATATATTTTAAAATCTTTAGGATTTAAATGTTTTATTGGAAAAGAAAAATTAAACAATCAAAAATATACTTTTGTTTCAATGGTTAATATTCATGATGAAAAATACAATATTGATGGACTTTATTTATTTGATCCTTCTATGGATTCACTATCAAAAGAAATTTATAAAAATGATGATGTCAGAATGATTAATTACAATTATTTTGGACTTAGACTAAAAGATATTAATAATTCAACTCATGGTGATTATTTAATAGGAGCATTAGGAATACTTTCTATTGAAGATTATGATCTTAGCTTCTCTAGATACTTAAATAATAAAAATAATTCAACAAAAAAAGAATTTCTTAGTCTTAATGACATATTTGGATTATCATACGAAGATTTATATGAGCAAATAAAAAAATCACCAGCTATTACATTTGAAACAATTGAAACAGCAATTAATAATATTTATGGTAATAGTGATAATAAAGAAAATTATAATAAACTATTACGAGAAAATTATTTTTCTAGAAAAGAAGAATTATTTAATCCAACAGTAGATGAAATGTTAGAAGTAATGTTAAAGTAGAAGAAATTTTAGTAATTTCTTTTATTTTGGAATAATAATATATAGTGTTGACAAAATAATTAAATATTAGTATAAGTAAATAAGAACGGAAGTGTATATATGACTAAAAACTTAGTAATAGTAGAATCACCAAGTAAAAGTAAAACAATAGAAAAGTATCTTGGTAATGAATATAAAGTAGTTTCTTCTAAAGGACATATAAGAGATTTAGCTACGACAGGAAAATATGGTTTAGGAATTGATGTCGATAATGATTTTAAGACTAGTTATATTCCAATTGCAGGGAAGAAAAAAATAATAACAGAATTAAAAAAAGATGTTAAAGAAAGTAATAAAGTTTTTCTTGCAACTGACCCAGACCGTGAAGGAGAAGCAATATCTTGGCATTTAAAAGATGCTTTAGGAATAAAAGAAAATGACTATGAAAGAGTACTTTTTCACGAGATTACTAAGAATAAAGTAATAGAAGCTTTTAAAAATCCTAGAAAAATAGATTATAATCTTGTAAAAAGCCAAGAAACAAGAAGAATTTTAGATAGAATAATAGGTTTTAGATTAAGTAAACTTATGCAATCAAAAACAGGTGGAAAAAGTGCTGGTAGAGTCCAAAGCGTTGCATTAAAATTAATCGTCGATAGGGAAAGAGAAATTCAAAACTTTAAAAGTGAAGAATATTGGTCAATAGATGCTATTTTTAATGAATTTGAAGCTACATTATTTAATTATAAAAACAAAGAAATAAAAATTAGTAACGAAGAAGACGCTAAAAACATTTTATCTAAATTAGATAACAAATTTATAGTTTCTTCAATTTCAGAAAAAGAAAAATTAAAGAAAGCTAAACCTCCTTTTATTACCAGTACATTACAGCAAGATGCGTCTAATAAATTAAACTTTAATGCTAAAAAGACGATGTCTCTTGCTCAAAAACTTTATGAAGGAATAGATATTGGTAGTGATACTGTTGGTCTTATTACATATATGAGAACAGATTCCATTAGACTTAGTGATGATTATGTAAATGAAGCTTATAAATATATAAATGATGTTTATGGAAAAGAATATGTTGGTTATATAAAGAAAACAAAGAAAAAGGAAAATGTCCAAGATGCACATGAAGCAATTAGACCTACTAGTGTTTTTAGAACACCAGAAAAAATGAAACCATATTTAACTAATGATTTATATAAATTATATGAACTTATTTATTATAGAACTCTTGCCTCTTTAATGGCTGATGCTAAAGTTAATTCTACAAGTGTAATTTTAGATAATAATGATTATCAATTTAAAGCTACAGGACAAGTGCTTATTTATGATGGGTATTTAAAAGTATATAAAGAATTTGAAAGGAGTGAAGATAAAGCCTTACCAGTATTAAAAGCAAATGATAATTTAACTGCTAATTCTATAGAAAAAGAACAACATTTTACTCAACCACCAAGTAGATATACAGAAGCAAAACTTATCAAAGAAATGGAAGACTTAGGTATAGGAAGACCTTCAACTTATGCTACTGTAATAGACACGTTAAAAGAACGCGATTACGTAAAGTTAGAAGACAAGAAATTTATTCCAACAGAAATGGGTATTGAGACTACTGATAAATTACAAGAATTTTTTAGTGATATAATTAATGTTGAGTATACAGCAAATATGGAAACAGATTTAGATAAAATTGCTGATGAAAAGCAAGACTATATTAAAGTATTACATAATTTTTATGATTCTTTTGAGCCACTTGTAAAAAAAGCTTTTTCAGAAATGGAAAAGAAAGCTCCAGAAGAAACAGGTGATTTATGTCCAGAATGTGGTAGCCCATTAGTAATAAGAAATGGAAAATATGGAGAATTTATAGCATGTAGTAATTATCCAAATTGTAAATATATAAAGAAAGAAGAAAAAGAAGTAAAAGAAATAACTAAATGTCCTAAATGTAATGGCATGATAGTTGAAAAAGTAAGTAAAAAAGGGAAAGTATTTTATGGATGCAATAATTATCCAAAATGCAAAGTAGCAACATGGGATATTCCAACCGGTGATACTTGTCCAAATTGTCATGAATTATTAGTCAATCATAATGGTACAATAAAATGTAGTAATTGTGATTATGTACAAAATAATAATTAAGGATGATATTGTCATCCTTTTATTATATTAAATTTTATATGTATTGCTAAAAAAATAAAAATAATGTAAACTAGATTTATAAAATAGAAAGAAGGTAAAAGAATGAATAGTAGAAATACAAACAAATATTCGAGTGGGGGGGGGCACTTTACTAAATTAGAAGCCTTTACCTTAAAAGATAAAATAGGTTTAATCATAATATTAAAAGAAATAATGACAAAATTCATATATGAAATAATAAATAATTTAGCATATGAAAGATGTGAAGTAACATTATGATAAAACCAAAAATAATGTTTTTAATAACAATAACAATTTTAGGATTATCAATAGGATATGGAGCTTTTAA
>CALVZC010000002.1 GCA_944372425.1 uncultured Bacilli bacterium | reverse complement strand
TTAACAATCCAATGTGCTTTCATACATTCTCAAATCCTCTCTAAATTCAAAATATTTAGCAAGTTTAAACCGGTTTGGGAGACTTTAAAGCAAAGCAAGTATAAATAACCATAACCACTTCAAAATCTCCGCTTGACCAGCTTAATCAAATAAATAATCATCTTATATCTGCATATACCTCTTCAACTGAATTGTACGTCGATACTATAATTAATTGGGACTCCTGTATAATAAAATCTTTCCTGTTCTTATAGAATCATATCTATAAGTTAATTCCCTACCATCTAAATCTCTCTTTGTTTTAAATCTTTCTTTTGAAATAATAGCCTTATGATTGTTAGTATTATTAATATCTTTATTATTGTTATTGCGTTTTCCGAGTTGGCATTCTCGTACAAAGTTGTAAAAACGGCGCTGTAAATCCGATAGTAATTAACTATCTATCTTAATATACGAAATTAAATTATCATTTCGCATAAAACATTCATTATCTTATAATAATATATAAAACCCTTTGCCTTTAAGGTAAAAAGCTTATCAAAAATATTCTTCCCCTCTTCAATTAGGGAAAATATATGTTATTAACAAAACCTAATAAATGTAATATTATTAATATTTGCCTTAATTACTGGATATTTCATAGTTTTGTGCTATAATAGGTAACGTCAAAAAATTACTATGGAGGTGTAATATGGGTAGAAAACCAACAATAAAAACCATTATCAAAAATCTAGATGAAGATATAAAAGAAGCACAAGGTGTATTAGATGACTGGACATTCAAAGATTATGTATTTGTCTTTCTATTCTATAGATTTCTGTCAGACAATATCATAAAGTATGTTAAGAATACATTAAATAAAGATTACATTAAAATGAGCAACGTTGAAGGAGAAAAGTACAAAAAGGATATAATTGAAAACTTAAAGTATTATATCCAACCAAGTGAACTTTTTCAAAATATAGCAAAAACCCAAGTTGATTCCCCTTACCTATACGGAGCGATAAATACAATCTTTAGAAGAATCGAGAAATCTTCAGATGTATTAAACAATACATTCAAAATCATTAATACTGATAGCAACTTCTTAGGATTAGAAGAAGAAGAACGCAGCGAAAGGATTGCAAAGCTATTAAGAGCAATAGAAAAAATCAGATTTGACATCGAAGATGTAGAAAATGATACTTTAGGAGATGTTTATGAATATTTTCTTGGTAAATACAACCCTAAGCAAGGCCATAAGACAGGAACATTTTATACTCCTACATCACTAGCAGAATTAGCTATCAATATATCGAAATTGTATGTCAAACAACCAAAAAATCTATTGGACCCAACCTGTGGTACAGGTTCCCTGCTTATCAATTATCTTAAACATAACAAGGATATATCTGTCCATGGTATAGAGCGAACAATCGATACATATTGTATATGTAATATGAACATGTTACTCAGAAGAATTAAAAAATATAATATAATTAATAATGATACGCTGCTTTATTATAATGAGGAATGGGAGAATAAATTTGATCTTATTCTTGCTAATCCCCCATTTAACATAAAATGGAAAAGTTCTCTAATAGATAAAGAGGATAAAAAATATACAAATGTCCCTCTTCCTAATGATAACACTGCAGATTGGGCATTTATATATCCGATTATATACAGTTTAAATGAAAATGGCGTTGCAGTTGTTATTGATACACCTAACATGTTATCAAGAACTAATCAAGTAGAAACATCAATAAGGAAATATCTAGTTGAACAAAATCTTATAGATACAATAATTTATCTTCCTGATAATTTGTTTGCTAATGTTTCAAAAGAAGTTTGTATGATGGTTATTAGAAAGAATAAGGACAACAACAATATATTATTTGTTAATGCAGAAAACATATTTAGTCAAGACGGAAAAAAGAACATACTACGTGACTCAGATATTGACTTAATAACATCATACGTAAAATTGAGAAAAACCGATGGAAAGATGTCACATCTAGCAACCTTAGAGGAAATAGTTAGAAATAATTACTCTTTAGAGCTAAAAAAATACATCCCTTATGAACACAAAATTGAAGCAAAAGAGTATGATATAAAACCAATTGATATTTCAGACGAGACGGATAATTTATACCACGAAAAGATTGATATTCAACGTCATTATTTTCTAAAAGACCTTAGAGAATTTACATATTTTATAGAAGACATGAAATTACTATGTAAAACTAATATTCAATATGTTAAAGCAGGACGGATGAAAGATGATTCAATAATAAGAATTGCAAATGGTGTTAGAAAAAGTAAATTAAATGTTAGTAAGACTGGAGAATATTTATATATATCAGCAGCCGAAATGGAAAACGGAAGAATTTATCCTAATAAAAAAACTGACAGAATGGACAAAAAATCCCTTGAATTTATCAAAAAAGAAACCAACATTGAAATTGGAGACATTCTTTTTGCTGTCGGCGAACATGATATAAAAACCGTTGTTATTGAAGAACCTTATAATAACATTGGTTTCAACGAAAATATTTACATCATTAAATATGACAGAAATGTTATAGATCCATATTATTTAAGAAATATACTTGAATCAGACTACTTTCGCACATGGGCTAATAATGATAATATGGCAAATGCTAAATCAAAAAAAGTTAACCTTACTACCTTTAAAGAACTTCCGATTCCTATTATCCCATTTGATAAACAAAAAGAAATTGGAGAAGCATTCAAAAAGTTAGAAGAATATCATATAAATATTATAAGAAAAATCTATTGTGAATTGAATTCCCAAAATTCATTATTTAGAAACGGAATTAGTAGAATTGGTTGGATTTTAAAAGATGACAAATAGTCATCTTTTGTTTTGCATACTCATTTAGTATTAGTTACATTATAAGCTTCAATTGCTTTAATTATATACTCTTCAATATATCTCTTATCTCTCTTAGTAAGTTCATAAGGCAATACTCTCTCTATATTTTCCCTATTAAAAGAGATTTGCTCATGCTGATTCCCCTTCTCTTCAGATAGAATCTTTTCCAATTCTTCTGCATTCAACCTCTTTTGCTCACTTAGTTTCCTTATTCTTATTGTTTGAGCATGAGAAGGACTCAAATCATCATAAATCATTGTAGAATAAACTAATGTTTGTTCATCTTTAGTCAAATATGAAAGCTCTACAGCAGGCTTAATACCCATGGTAATATTATGCTTATCATTATACTTGGCAGTATTATCTACTATCCTCAATAATTCAGGTATGAGATAAGTTAACCTAATATATCTCCTAACCATTTCACCAGATTCACCTTTAGCAATAGCATCTCTTGACTTGTGCAACTCGGTTGCCGAAGTACTTAATTTCTTTCCTTGGTGCTTCATGGCATCCATTTTCATTTTGTATGCAAATGCTTTTTCACTAGGTAATAACTTTTCTCTTTGAAGATTAGAATCAACCATAAATATTACAGCATCATCATCAGTCAGCTCCTTAATATAAGCATCAACTTCATCTGCACCATTAATCTCAAGTGCTTTTAATCTCCTATGTCCTGATACCATTTCAAACTTATTGTCTCTAGGTCTAACGATAACAGGATTTAATAAGCCATTTTCCTTAATGCTTTGGGCTAGTTCATGTAATGAACTATCTACTTCAACATTAAATGGATGATCTTTAAATGGCATAATATCAACTAACCTAATCTTCTTTGCATTACTCATCTTTACTACCTTGGAAATAAGTTAGTTTCCAATCTATATATGTGGAATACTTTATCTCTCTATTCCTTCTTCTTTTCCTCATGGTGTCCCACTCTTTTAAAAACATCTTAACATTATCAATAAAATCTCGATCAGTAATAACCACATCATCAACATCAAAATGATAATTTGGTAATAGTTCTTCCAGCCATAGTAAGATATAAATAAAGTCTAATGAATCATTGTAATCATATTGCTTAATTGCATGATAGCTAACACCCAATAAATCAGCAATAAGCTTAGTTCTAGTTACATTAGGATTTCTATCACCCTTCTCATATCTAGTCATTGTACGACGTCTATTAGCACCTGTAGCGCCTAATAAACCAGATATCTCATCTTGTGTCTTACCTCTAAACTGCCTTGCAAAAGCTATCCTTGAGCCTTGCGATAAATCTCTTAAAATTGGTCTTGAATACATCAATTTCATCAATAAATTACCTCCAATACTCATCGCAGAATACCACTAAAAAAGACCAAATCAGCGAATATATGCGATTATATATTCAGATTTAGTCTTTATATTATTAAATAAGCTTTATATAAGCAATAGAAAATCTCTATAAAATAAGGGTTTATCTACTTCTTATAATTGCCCACCATTCTTGATAGCAGCTTGTGCAGCAGCAAGTCTTGCTAATGGTACTCTATATGGACTACATGATACATAAGTTAATCCTATATTATGACAGAATTCAACTGTAGAAGGTTCTCCACCATGTTCTCCACAAATACCTAATTTAATATCTTTTCTAGTAGATTTACCCTTCTCAATGGCAATCTTCATCAATTGACCTACACCTTCTTGATCAACTTTAGCAAATGGGTCTGATTCAAAAATTCCCTTTTTATAATAATCTTCTAAGAATTTACCAGCATCATCTCTAGAAAATCCATAAGTCATTTGTGTTAAATCATTTGTTCCAAATGAGAAGAACTCTGCTTCCTCAGCTATTTTATCAGCAGTTAAAGCTGCACGTGGAATTTCAATCATAGTACCAACATGATATTCAAGTTTAACTCCAGCTTTCTTAATTATCTCATCAGCAGTTTCAACTACAATATTTTTTACATATTTTAACTCTTTAACATCTCCAACAAGTGGAATCATAATTTCTGGTTTAACATTTAAACCATCTTTATTAACTTTTATAGCAGCTTCAATTACAGCTCTAGTTTGCATTCTAGCAATTTCTGGATAAGTAACTGCTAAACGACATCCACGATGTCCCATCATTGGGTTAAATTCTTTTAATGATTCAACTCTTGCCTTCAAAGCTTCAAAAGTAATTCCTAAACTTTTAGCAAGTGGTTTAATTTCTTCATCAGTATGTGGTAAGAATTCATGAAGTGGTGGATCTAAGAAACGAATAGTAACACCATAACCTTCCATTGCTCTAAATAATCCTTCAAAATCATCCCTTTGATATGGTAATATTTTTTCTAAAGCTTCTTCACGAGCTTCTACAGTATCAGCAGTAATCATTCTACGGAAATTAAAAATTCTTTCTTCTTCGAAGAACATATGCTCTGTTCTACAAAGTCCGATACCTTCGGCACCAAATTTTCTTGCTTGCATAGCATCTTTAGGAGTATCAGCATTTGTTCTTACTTTAAGTTTTCTTGCTTTGTCTGCCCAAGACATAAATGTTTCAAAATCTCCAGAAATTTCAGGATCAACTGTTTTTATTTGTTCACCATATACATTACCTGTAGATCCATCTAAACTCATCCAATCTCCTTCTTTAAATTTAGTACCATCCTTAGTGATCAAAACTTTCTTTTCTTCATCAATTTTTAATTCACCACAACCTGATACACAACAAGTACCCATTCCACGAGCAACAACAGCAGCATGAGAAGTCATTCCTCCACGAATAGTTAAAACACCATGTGCTAAATTCATTCCTTCTATATCTTCAGGAGATGTTTCTAATCTAACTAATAAAATATCTTTTTCATTATTCTTATGAGCTTTAATTACATCTTCTGCTGTAAAATATATTTTTCCAGTAGCTGCACCAGGTGATGCTGCTAAACCTTTAGCAATTGGTTTTGCTACTTTTAATGCTTTACTATCAAAATTTGGATGTAATAATTGATCTAACTGCTTTGGTTCAACTTTCAATAAAGCTTCTTCTTTAGTAATCATTTTTTCTTTTACTAAATCAACAGCAATTTTTAAAGCAGCTTGAGCAGTTCTCTTACCATTTCTTGTTTGTAACATAAACAATTTACCATTTTCAATAGTAAATTCCATATCTTGCATATCCTTGTAATGATCTTCCAAAATTCCACAAATTTTAACAAATTCATCATAACATTCTGGCATTACTTCTTTTAATGTTTCAATTGATTGAGGAGTTCTTATACCAGCAACAACATCCTCACCTTGAGCATTCATTAGATACTCACCATATAACTTTTTCTCACCAGTTGCAGGATTTCTTGTAAATGCAACACCAGTACCGCAATCATCTCCACGATTACCATATACCATTTCTTGTACATTTACAGCTGTTCCCCAACTTCCTGGAATATCATTAAGTCTTCTATAAGTAATAGCACGTTCGTTATTCCAGCTTCTAAAAACTGCCTTAACTGCTTCCATTAATTGAACTTTTGGATCTTGTGGGAATTCTTCTCCAGCATGTTTTTTATATTCTTTTTTATAAATTTCTACAACTTCCATTAAATCTTCTGCTGAAAGTTCAGTATCAAATTCTACATGCTTATCTTCTTTAATCTTATCAAATAATCTTTCAAAAGAACTCTTAGGAAATCCCATAACAACATCAGCAAACATTTGAATGAATCTTCTATAAGAATCATATACAAATCTAGGATTACTAGTTGCCTCAGCAAATCCCTTAGCAACAACATCATTTATACCAAGATTTAAAACTGTATCCATCATTCCTGGCATTGATGCTCTAGCACCACTTCTTACAGATACTAAAAGTGGATTTTTTATATCTCCCATTTTTTTACCTGTAACTTTTTCAAGTTCTACTAACTTTTCTTCAATTTGCTTAACAATTTCTTTTGATAATTTTTCTCCATCATCATAATATTTTGTACAAGCTTCAGTAGTAACTGTGAACCCTCTAGGAACAGGTAATCCAATACTTGTCATTTCAGCAAGATTAGCACCTTTTCCACCAAGAAGTTCTCTCATATCTTTGTTTCCTTCTTTGAAGGAATAAACATACTTCATAAAATCATCCTTTCTACAAGACTTATTATACAAAAAAAGCATCTTCAAAATCAACAAAAATTAAAAAAAAGAAAAGATTTTTGATTAATTAACTCAACGTTTTTAATTATTTTATTCAAATATAATATTTGCTAATTTTATGTAACAAATTATTATAACTATAAATATAATTATTTTAAGAAAAATTTAATCTATTCTTTCTAAAGTACCATCAATAATTGAAAATAAATAAGTATCTATTTTTTTATTAGTTTTATTAGATAAATATTCTTTATATTTTTCTATCTGTCTTCTATAATCACCATCTTTAATATTTTTTAATTTGTAATCTATAATTTTAATATGATTATCGTATTCTAAAATAAGATCTATTATTCCATGCTCATAAATATCATTATTTATATAAGAAAATTCATACTCTTTATAAACATTAATAATTTCCTCTTTATTTACTAAATTTATAAACTTATCTATTCTAGTTTTATAAAACTCTGGAATAGAAAATAAAGAAATATCAAAATTTTTAAAATCAATATATTCTAAAACTTTATGTATATATTTACCAAATTCCATTTTTTCTTTAATGTCTTTATCTAGTAAGTCTTTAGTTTCTTTAGATATTCTCTCTTTATTCAAAATATTATTTAAAATATCCAACTCAAAAAAAGAAATTTTTAAATCAGTATGTTCAATATTTTCACGATAATTATATTCTTTTACTAAATTATAATTTTTAGTTAAATTTATTTTACTTAAATCGACATTAAAAATATAATCTTTCATATTTTCTTTAACAAAAGAAAGAATATCTAAAAAACTCCTACAATTTTCTAAACTTCTTTTTCTATTATTATTTTTATATGATGTAACAACAATCATCTTTTCTTTAGCTCTTGTCAAAGCCACATAAAAAAGCCTTATTTTTTCACTAATCTCTTCTTTAATATATTCTTCTTTTACTAAATCCTTTACAAATGTTTTTCCTATTCCCTCATCAAAATATGGTGCTACAATTCCATACTTATTATTATATAAAAATTTTTCATTCAATTCTCTAATATTAAAAGTTGAATGTAATGAAGCAAAATAACAAATTGGAAATTCTAAACCTTTTGAAGCATGAATTGTCATAATTTTAACACTATCATTATCTTCTTCTGTTTCTTTAATTTCAAGCTTATATTTTTCTTCAATAAGATTCTCTAAATATTCGTATGCTTCATAAACATCATATCCAATTTCTGCTAAATTATTAAAAATATCTATAATTGACTGTAAACGATTTATTCTATTTTTTACATCGCCAATCAACACTTGTTTAGAATAAAATTCAAAATTATCTATAATTATAATAATTAATTCATTTAACGATAAATAATCAATCTTACTTGCAATTGCATAAACAATTTCATATAACTTATTATCTTTAAAATTATTATTATAAAAGAAAGAAAATATTTCTTCATCAGAAAATTGAAATAAATAACTTCTAGCAATTGACATGAAAGCATACTTAAACTCAATATCATACTTTTTATCTTCAACGCATAAAATTAATTTTAAAATATTTTTTATCAACAATATTTCAATTTCATTCGTTATATTAGTTGCAGTATACTTAGTCATAGGAATTGACATATATTCAAATATTTTTTTATATAGATCAAAATTAGTAGATCTATCTAACAATATAACAAAATCACTATATTTAGCATCTCTTAAAACATTATCATTTTTATCAAAAATTTTATATTTATTATTTATTTTATTTTTTATATCAGTAGCAATAAAAAATATTTCTATTTCTTCTTTAGTATAACCTAAAGAAGAATCATATTCATAATCAAATATTTCAATATTATTGTTTTGTTCAGTCTTACCTTTCTCAAAATAAATATTATTTCCAAAAATCATCCTATGTGTTTTTTTATAATCAGCACCACCTAAATCATCATTCATAATTAAAGAAAATAAAAGATTAATATTATCAATAACTTCCATACGAGATCTAAAATTCTTAGTCAAATCTATCTTAAATCCTTGAAGATTTTTAGAATACATATCATATTTATTTTTAAATAAATATGGATTAGCATTTCTAAACCTATAAATAGACTGTTTAATATCTCCAACCATATAAACATTATTATTTTCAATAAGAGAAATAAATTCTTCCTGTAAATCAGAAGTATCTTGATATTCATCAATCATAATTTCTTTAAAACTATTTTTTAATTCTAACAATACTTCATTATTATTTTTTAAAATATCGATAGCCATTTTACTAACATCATTAAATTCATAAATAAAATTAGTATTTTTAAATTTATTAATCTCTAAATCTAACTTTTTTATTATATCTATAATAATAGAAACATAATCTTTAGTCGATAATAAACATTCTTTTAATTTTAAACTATCAGAAAATCTTACTAATTCAGAAATTCTAGTCAGCATTTCTGTTATTTCTTTTTTTAAATCTTTAGCTTCTTTAGAAGAATTCTTAGGTAAATTAGGAATTTTTACTACTACATTTTTCTTAATATCATCATAATTAGTACTTTGTAATAGAATTAAAAAATTATTTTGAACTTCCAAATAATAATCTGTTTCAACAAAATTACTAAATTCAGTCAGCAAAAGATCAATCTTCTTAATTTTGTTAATAAGTAACTTATTATATTCATCAATTAAACTATTAATATTTAAATCAGAATAATAATTATCTATATATCTATTTAAATAACTAATTTTATCGTATTTTAAATCTAGTTTATCATTAATATCTAAAATATATTTTTTTAAATCATTATCATCTTTTATAGTAAAATCTGCAACTAATTTTAAAAACAAAGAATTATTTTCCTTATAAAAATTATCAAAAATATCATCCAAAATTTTCTTTTTCTTCAAATATATTATTGAAGAATCAGCAATTTTAATATTTTTGTTTATATTTAAAAGATAACTATATTTTTTTACCATTGATAAAGCAAAAGAATCAAAAGTTGTTATATAACTACTATCAATATAATTTAATTCTTTTTTTAAAGAATCATCTTTTAAAATTTCAAGCCTTATTCTTTCTTTCATCTCATGAGCGGCTTTTTTAGTAAATGTTAAAATTAATAATTGGTTTATACTAATGTTATCTTTTAATTTTCTAATTACTCGTGCTGTTAATACTGCTGTTTTCCCACTACCAGCTCCTGCTGAAACAATAATATTAGTATTTTCTTTATCTATTGCTAATTGCTGTTCTTCAGTCCATTTAGGCACTTTCATCACCTTCTTCATTTAAAAAACTTAAATCACTATATTTTTTCAAATTAACTATATCATCGTTTTTTCTAAAGCAAATATCTTTGTAATTACAATATTTACAACCTATTACTTCTTTATCATTAATAAACGCTTTAGGATTTATAGCAAAATTACCATTTAAAATATTATCACGAGCATAATCTATTTTTTTATCTACAATATCTATTAATTTATTCATAGTATCATTATCAATTACTTTCGAATAATGATAAAATCCATTTTTACCATATTTCATTCCTTTTATATACTGACTATTTTCATAAGTAGGATCAAATCTTTCTAAAGATAAAGTATCATTAGTAGAATATCCATAAAATTTTAAATTACTATATTTAATATCTAAATAACTTTTTCCTTCTTCTATATTAACTTCACCACTTAATATTCTTTGTAAATAAAATCCAACAAAAGTATATTTTTCAAAAATATTACTTTTACTTATTAAATAAAGATAAATTACTAATTGCATTCCAATACCATAAGGTAAATTAAGAATATCTATTTCAGTAGATCCCGTCTTATAATCAATAATAGAAATTAAAGTTTGTCCATCATATTCTTTATACATAATCTTGTCGACAATTCCTTTAAATAAAACATTAATAGAAGTTGATTTATCTATAGCTATATTTTTTTCTAAAAAAACATTAGTAAGGCCTGTAACAAAATTAAACTCTTTTAATTGATCACACACTATTTTTAATTCTTTTTTTAATTTGTTTAAGAAAAAATACTCTTTAGATGTAAAAGTTTTATCTTTTAAATAATAATCATAAACTTTATCTAAATCAAAATCTTTATTATAAGATTTTGATAAAACATAATGAAACAACGAACCAACAACAGTATTAAAAGTTTCTTCATATTTATTTAACTTTAAAATATTATCTAAATAATATCTAAATTGACATTTATAAAAAGAATCAAGACTAGTATAAGATAAAATTAACGAATTATTAATATACTTAATTAAATTATCTTTATTAATCGATTTAAAACTATTATCATATTTTAAATATGGTATATCTATTGTACTAAAATATATAGGTAATAAATCATTTTTCTTGTCATACTTAATTAAATCATCTATCATTTCTGCTAACTTAATACTAGTTAAAACTTTTGAATAACTTTTCAAATAATTAATTTCTACATTTTCTTTTATAAAAGTTTTATTATCAATTAAATCAGATGGATAATATTCTAAATCTAAACAATGTAGCTTATAAGTTATTACTATATTTCTAATTGAATTAATAGCATTTATTGTTTTAATTCTTTCAAGCTCATTTAACTCATTAGATTTTTCAATACATACCTCATCTTTAATAATATCACTTATAAAATCTTCATCTTTATATATAAAAGGAACACTACTCTGATTAAATCCTAATAAAAATACATATTCATCATCATCAAAATAATTATCAATTAAATTAGTTAATTGGATACAATTAGTATTAATTTTAGGTTTAAGATATATCTTATTGATTTCATATTCTATAGCTGAAATTTTATCTTCAAATGAATAATCTAAAGAATTATACTTATTAAACAAATTTAAAATTGTTATATAAATTGAATATATGTTTTCATCTTTTAAATCAAAACTTTCTTTTATCATATTAATAGTATCTATAAAAGATTCACTATTTTTTAAATAACTCATAATATTTTTAACCATAGGAATAGTAGCGATACTAGAAATATTTATTAAATCTATCGGTATTTTATGCATATTAAATATTTTTATAATTTCATTATTATATTCACTAGATACATTTACTAAAAATATCTTATTCAAACTAACTTTCTTTTCTATTAAATCTATTATTTTTTTAGAGACAAATATAACTTCTTCTTCCAAAGTATTAAATTCATAAACTTTTTTAATAAAGTTATTATTATTTTTTGAAATTATTTGGACATTAGTAAATTTGTTTAACATATTTTTGTTAAATTTGTCTATTTCATCATAGCCAAATACAATTATTTTTTTATTTTGATAATATTGTTTAAAACCTTCATTATAAATTAAAAGTTTATTATAATCTAATTCCTTTTTTAAATTTAATAATTGGTTTAATTTTAAAGAGTTATAGTTTTTATCTTCAATATAATACATATTATCAATATAATTTTTAGCTACTTCATATTGATAATTATAATTATGAATTAAATAAAGAATTGCCCTTTCATCATAATCAAAATAAACATTTTTTTTCATCTGTTCTAAAGTAATTAATTTTACATTAATCAAATGATTAGCTTTATTTATTTCATTTAAAATTTTATCTTTAATACTATAAGGAATTACAAGTAAAGTTTCTTCTTTAATATTTTCAAGGAAATTCATCTAACCACATCCTAGCAATATTTTAACATATTAAATTAAAATTTACTTACATAATTAAAAAAAATTATGAGCTATAATACTTCTTTTAAACCCATAATTTCTTTCTCAATATTTTCATTTAATTTGTCTTTATTAAAAATATAATCATATCTAAATAAAGAAAAGCCATCATAATTACTAACATTTCTACTTATAACGATCTGTTTTTTTATTATATCACTATTTTCTATCCATTCATTTTTTCCACTCAAAGCGTATGTATCTACTGTTCCAATCTTATAAAATGCTAAAGCTGGTATTAAATCAATACTATCAACTTCTATTAAAGAATTCCAAATATTAATAGTATCAATAAAAGGCTTTGTTTCATTTTCAAAACCAAAATATAATTGTGGCATTATATAGTCAATATATCCCTCATTACTAAGAATTTTATTTACATCTAAAAAGCTTTTATCATAGTTGTTCTCAATATTTCCTTCAGGTGCTATTCCAAATTTAACATCTGGTTTTATATTTTTAATACTAGAATAAGTATCTTTTATTAAAATGCTTATATTATTTAACCTATATTCGTTAAGTGACATAGTACCACCATTTTTTATATATTCATCATATGATTTTAAATCTATAGATTCATTTGGATAAAAATAATCATCAAAATGAATACCATCAATATCATAATTTGCTACAATTTCTTTTATACCATCAATTATAAGACTCCTTACTTCAACACTAGCAGGATTTAAATAAATTCCTTTATCATTGATAATCATTGCATCACTACTATTTATAAATTTATAATATATACTATCGACAGAAATATTATCTAATTTTGTATCATTACTTATCCTAAAAGGATTTATCCAAGCTTCTATCTTTAAATTACGCGAATGTGCTTCTGTAATAAAAAAATCTAAAACATCGTAATCTGGAACTTCATTATTATTATTTAAAATAGTATCACTTATTGGATAATATTTTGATTTATATATTGAATCAGAAAAAGGCCTCACATGAACAATAATTGTATTTAAATTCATATTTTTAATGTTATCCAAAATATTTTTTATATTATTTTTACTTTCTTCACTTTTTTTTCCCTTAATATAAGAATTAAATTCAATATAAGAAAAATAAACTGCCCTTATTTCATCAATATTAGAAGCATTATCATTTTCTGTTGCTTTTGCTCCTATAATCATAAATGTAAAAAAAAGAAAAACAAGTACTATAGCTATTAATATTATTTTTTTCATAATTATCACCAATAAACTATATGCTTGTCTTATTTTTTTATTATTTTTTTTTATTAATTATAAACATACTATCGCCAAACGAAAAGAAACGATATTTTTTTTCTATTGCGATTTTATAAGCATTTAAAATATTTTCTCTACCAGCTAAAGCACTAACTAGCATAACTAAAGTAGATTTAGGTAAATGAAAATTTGTAATTAAATTATCAACTATTTTAAATTCATAACCTGGATATATAAAAATATCTGTAAAGCCACTGCATGGTATTAATTTACCATACTTACTCATTACTGTCTCTAAAACTCTTACAGAAGTAGTTCCAACAACAACAATTTTTTTATTATTTTTTTTCGTTTTATTTAAGATATCTACAGCATCTTCTTTTAACTCATAATATTCACTATGCATATGATGTTCTAAAATATTTTCTGTATTAACTGGTCTAAATGTTCCAAGACCAACATGCAATGTAACATATACGATGTTAACTTTTTTTCCTTTTAATTTATTTAATATTTCTTCAGTAAAATGCAAACCTGCTGTTGGTGCCGCCGCACTACCTAAATTTTTAGCATATACGGTCTGATACCTATTTTGATCTTCTAACTTTTCATGGATATAAGGTGGAAGTGGCATTGTTCCAAGTTTATCTAATAATTCATAAAGTATACCTTCATAAATAAGTTTAAAGATTCGTATTCCTTCTTCTTTTACATTTACACATCTAGCTTTTAATAATCCATTACCAAATGAAACAACTGTACCAATTTTTACTCTTTTAGCTGGCTTAGTTAAAGCCTCCCATAAATCATTTTCGATATTTCTTAAAAGTAATACTTCTATAATAGCAGAAGTGTCTTCTTTTTCACCAATTAATCGAGCAGGTATCACTTTAGTATCATTAAGTACAATTGAATCTCCTTCATCAAAGAAGTTAATAATATCCTTAAAACATTTATGTTCTATTGAACCATCATTTTTATTAAGAACTAAAAGTTTTGAAGCAGATCTATCTACAAGTGGCGTTTGAGCAATTAATTTTTCTGGTAATACATAGTCAAAATCATCTAACTTCATTTTTTACATACACTTTCTTTCTCTTGTATTGCTTCGTAGTATAACTGGTCAATAGTTTTAACATCACTAAAAAATTCTTTTTCATCTGTTTTTAATCTTTCTATCTCATTTGCCCGGAATTCTTTTACTTTATCTTTATTTTCTACATTAAAAGGACTGTTGTCATAATGCTGTTCCATAGCCAATAAAACCTTTTCTGGATTAGCATAATTATCTCGCAAATATAAAAGCATATCATTATCTGCTAACAAAGTTATATATTTACTATCAGTTTCATCCATTGCAAGATAAGTTTCCGTTAAAAAAGTAGCAATAGCTTTTGGAGAAAGTAGCTCTGCATAATCAGTATGTTCTCCGAAAAATATTCCAGCTTTTAAAAAATAAGTTAATTTTCTATACATTCCATCTTTTTCTTTAGCAAAATTTAAATCTTTATCTACTGTTTTCAATACTTCCATAATTTTTTCTTGCATTTCTTTATTTTGACATGCAACTAAATAATAGAAGCCTCTTTCATGAACAAACCCAGAATAAAACTCAAAGGTATCAGATCTCATTCCATTACCAATTGTTCTAACAAATTCTTCATATTTTGTTTTGTTACTAAACGATAACATATTAATCACCACACACTATTTTTATAAATAATGATATATCAAAATTTTTCACTATATCAATAATATTAGATATACTACTAAAATCTTTATAAAATGTCAAAGAAAAATATTCTACACTATTTAAAAAAGATACTTGTTCTTCTATACTCTTAGCATTTTTTATAGCATATTCAATAACATTTTTATTAAATAATTTCAAATAATCAGAAAAATATTGTTCATTTATATTAGATAAAAATATTGTAACGAGAGCCAACTCTTGAGCAGTAAAATTTTTAATTTGATTTTGATTTCTTCTAAATATTATTCCTAATGTATTTGATATTTTCTTTTCATCTAAATTTAATGCCTCTTGATATTTTAAAGAAAACATTGCTACACTCATTAAATGTTTTGTTAATTCATCCATATTTTCCATAATTTTTTCTCTTTCCTAATCAAATAAACTATTTTGATGTGATATATTCAAATGCTTATAACCTTTATCAGTAACCATTCTACCGCGAGACGTTCTTTTTAAAAGTCCTGTTTGTAAAAGATAAGGTTCGTAAACATCTTCAATTGTTGTAACTTCTTCTCCAATAACGCTAGCAATTGATTCAACACCAACCGGACCACCATTAAATTTTTCAACTATTGTTTTTAATAATTGATAATCAACATCATCTAATCCCATACTATCGACTTTTAATCTTTCAAGGGCAAGCTTAGTAACATCTAAATCTATTACGTCTTTACCATCGACAATAGCAAAATCTCTTACTCTTTTAAACATTCTATTAGCAATTCTTGGAGTCCCCCTACTTCTTGATGCTAATTCAAAAGCTGCTTCATCTGTTATCGGAGATTCCAACACTCGTGCCGTTCTCTTTACGATTAAATTTAACTCTTCAGAAGTATAATATTGCATTTTTGCTACTATTCCAAATCTATCGCGAAGAGGTGCTGTTAAATCACCTGCTCTAGTTGTAGCGCCTACCAATGTAAATGGTGGCAAATTTATTCTAATATTTCGAGAATTTCCTTCATTTCCAATTATTATATCTAGGACAAAATCTTCCATTGCCGAATACAATATTTCTTCGACAAAAGATGGTATTCTATGAATTTCATCAATAAACAATACATCACCTGGCTCAAGTGATGAAAGAATAGCTGCTAAATCACCAGACTTCTCAATACTAGGACCACTAGCCATTTTTATATTACTACCAAGTTCATTAGCAATAATATGCGCAAGTGTCGTTTTTCCTAAACCTGGTGGTCCATATAAAAGAACATGATCTAAACTTTCATTTCTAAGCTTTGCAGATTCAATAAATACTTTAATATTATCTTTTACATCCTTCTGCCCTATATACTCATCTAAAGTTTCTGGCCTTATATTTTCTAAAGCAATATCATCATTAATTTCTTCATCTTTAAAAATTTCATTTTTGTTCATAATATTACCTCCATTAATTATTATAATACATAAAAATAAAATTGCTGACTATTACTTTAGTAATAATTTTAAAGTTTCTTTTACTTGTTCTTCAATTGAAAGACTATTATCAATTTTTGGAATAACTGCTTTAAATTCTTTTTCTTTATAGCCAAGACCTTTAAGGACTTCGATTAATTCATCATAACTATTTTCCTTTGAATCAACTGCATCGATATTTCCTAATTTTCCTTTTAAATCAAGAATCATCTGTTTAGCTACTTTATCACCTATTTTAGGAAATTTTTTTAGATATAAAAGATTTTCTCTTTCGATTGCATCAATAACTCCTGAAACACTTCCTGTAGCAAGTATTGGTAATGCCATTTTAGGACCAAGACCTTTTACTGAAATTAGTTTCAAAAACAAGCTTTTTTCTTCTATAGTTTTAAAACCAAACAAACATTCTTCATCCTCTTTTACCTGTTGATATATATATACTTTGTATTCACTATTTTCATTAAAAGCATATGGATTAGGAGTATATATTAAAAAACCTATACCATTATTATCAAGTACTATATAAGTACCTGTTATTTCTGTTATTTTTCCAATAATATAATTATACATAAATTCCTCCTAAATAATTATAGCAAATCAAACAAATGTTTTCAACCAATCATTAAAAAGAAAAAGATATTTATAAATATATTATAAATATCATGAAGTTTGCTTTGAACTAAGCCTTGTAGAAGAAGTAGAACCGTTAATAATACGGTCAGACATTAACGATGGTGTTGTTACTCCTTGCCAATTTCCTTCAGCACCTAATGATTCCAAAGTGTAAACTCTATTATTAGCTCCAATTGTAGTATTGCTTGACTGGGCAACTATTATTGCAGGGTCACCATCTTCAGTAGTTGTATGCCCAATAACAATTCCAACATGATAATTACTATCAGTTGGTTTTGATAAAACTGATCCTATCTCAATATTCATTTTATCTTCAATACTCATTTCACCTAAATCATAAGAATGATGTAATAGTAAATTAAGTGGTGTAAGATCTGTACCCTGATTATAATAATCAGCAGGGTTTTGACCATTTTTTACAATGCCTGTTTCATAAAGTCCTTGACTGTAACTCCATCTGACAAATCCTATGCAATCAATTCCACCACCACTTCCTAAAAGTTGTTCAAAACCATATGTATTTTCACTGACATTACTACTGTATCCTAAATGAACAAGTGAGTTAGTTGCTACCATTGCCGAAAGGGAAGCATAATCCACAACAGTACTTGCATTATTAGCTTTATAAGTATCCTCTAAAATTTGATTCATAACTTTTGCAATGGCTTGTGATGTATTAGGATAGTTGCCACTACAGTAATCCCAAAGATACTGATCATTTCTAGAGCCATTCATCTTACCAGTTAAAAAATCTATAGCATCCTGCCCAGCATTTATATCAGCATCCAAAAGCTTCTTTTTATCATATACCACTACATATTGCATATCTGGAGTATATGAAATACCATTTTTACAAATTGGAATTATTTTTTGATATATAACACCATCACTTTCGTAATATATACCTGCAAATGAAACTTTATTGTCATAGCTAGCTGTAAAGCCACTAAGAGATGATAAAGATTGTAATATTGAATTATCAGCTTTACCATATTGTTCTAAAATTGTAAGACTTGAATCTAAACTTTTTAAATTAGCAAGATCATTTAAAAGTTGTGATTGTTTATTCATAAAATTATTATAAGCACTATTCTTTTCTGAACGAGCTGAATTTCTCTCATTAATATGATCAGCATCATTACTTATGCTATTATATTTAGATACTGCCGCCTCATATGCACTAAGTAATCTTTTTAATTCATCTATACCAGAATTCAAATTATTCGAACTAGATATAGCACTAGACAATTCTGATTCTATACTTTGTTTAACTTTATCAACTGTCTGATTAATATATTCAATCTCTGGTTTAATAGAGTCACCACCATTACCTTTAAAAACAGACATCAAGTTACTACTAATACTATCATTTATAGATTTAAACATCACTATATCGTCATAAAGTTGTGTCTTAGCAGCTTCTATTTCACTCAACTTTGATCCGACATTTGATTGAAACTCTAATAATCTATTATCTATATTCATAACATCACCTCGAATATTATATATAAACATTATATCAGTTAAATAAAAAAAAGAAAAGATAAATTAATATATATATTGCTATTATTAATTTTCATTTGGAAGTCCGTTTTATAAATAAAAACTGCAATAAGTCTGAAAAACGGAAATAACTCCGTATTTTTGGCATGGAATAAATTGTGTAATATTTAACAAAATTAAAAGACTTATTGCAGTTTTTGTATTTTTAACCCGAAATAAGTCTTGTAAATTAAATAAATTTTTATAAACCTGCATTTAGTCTAAAAATTTACGATATATATTGCTATTATAATTATTAAATAATTTTCTAATTACTTAAACCGTCCATATTAAAAACTTAAAAATACTATAATTTAGAATTTATTTTTATAAAATTCTTTCATATAAGCTAAAATATTCATCAACATATATTTTTTTATAATTATTATCATTTTTAAGAACTGTATTCAAAGTATTGGTATTATAAATAAGAATATGAGAAATATTATATTTATTAAATATTTCTTCATAATTATTTACTTTTTTTACAACGCCATCTTTAAAAACTGTACAATTTCTATTAAATTCTTCAGTATACAAATCAGCTCGCGAATCAATAAAAACTGGAATATTTTTAAATAATAAGTAACTACCAAAATTATATTCATTATAAATTCTTATATTTTCAATGTCTAAATTTTTTAATACATAATTACTTGCTTCTTCTGGGTATTTACTATAATTAATATATTCTCTTGAAACGTTATTATTAATTATTAAAACTGTTGAAATAATAAATAACAAATTTAAAGAAATAAAAGTAATTTCATTGCATAATAATTCTTCTAACTTATCTTTTTTTAACTTTGTATCAAAAAATTGATTTATTATTCTTCCTATACTAAATATTGATAAAATAGCAAATAAAGCATAATTTCTTTTAGACATAAGGGTTAAAAAAGATAGTCCACCAAGTAAAAATAAATCATTTAAGCTTATTTTTATCCTTCGTTGTAGAAGTAAAATAATTAATATTCCAATTATTATAAAAAATTCTGGCCTTTTATCTATAGTTGTAGGTAAATGTTCCGCTATATAAGACATAGTTATCCCCATTTTTGTTTTAATAAAATATGTATATGCTACAGGAAAATTTGGAGTAAAAACACCAGATAAAATTGATACTAGAAAAGCTGTAATAATTTTTTTTAAATTTTTTGGCCTGTCAATTTCAATTTTACCAAAACTTATTTTTTTTAAATTATTTTTATTTATTTTTTCTAAAAAAAGAGAAAGAAAATCTGATACCAAATATGGAAGAAATAATGCAAATATAAAAGGAAATACCGCTGAATGAAAATTAGCAATTAATAATGAAAAAATAAATATATATATAATATGTCTTTTTTTGCCATCTTCCCATAATTTTTCAATAAAATATAAAATCAATAAAAATAAAATATAACTTATTAATTGAGCACGTGCAGTTATAAAATTTTTTAAAGTTAATCCAAGAAATACTACTAATATATATGATATGGTTTTATTTTTAATTTTATTATTTAATGTAATATACATAGTAAAAAATAAAGTATTAGCAAGAACTAATGTCGATATATAAATTCCTGTAAAGCCAAATAAATTGTAAATAGAAAAAATAATAACATCATATAGCCAATGAGGATATGTATAAGAAAGATTACTTATCCAAGAAAAATGATCTTTCATATCAATTCCTGTTTTTAATATTTGTTCTCCTACTTTTATAGTATAAAAAGTATCATTTTGAAATTCTTTTTTTGTTAGAATAAAAGCCATACTTAAAATTGTTATAGTCAACAATAAATAAAATTTATATTTTTTCATAGTTATCACATTACAATTATAACAAATTTTTATTTTAATTAATACTTATATCGTTTTATTGATTAAATAACATAAAGCAATATAGAAAAAAAATGAAGAATTGATCCTGCTAAAACAAATAAATGAAATATTGAATGCATGTATTTAATTTTATTTCCAGCGCCATAAAAAATACAACCTACTGTATAGCAAAAACCACCAGCTACTAATAACATAATTCCTGGTTTAGCAACTGCTTCAGTTAGTGGTTTAAAAGCAAAAACAATAATCCAACCTAATATGAGATAGCTTATAAAAGAAATAATTCTAAATTTCTTTAAATCAATAGAATTTAAAACAATTCCTAAGATTACAATTATCCATATTATTGTAAATAATATTAAACCAATAGTTTTTGGCAGTGCTAATAAAGTAAATGGTGTATAAGTTCCTGCAATTAAAAGATATATACTACAATGATCAATAATTCTAAATACTCTTTTAGCATTATTTACCTTCAATGAATGATATAATGTAGACATTGTATAAAGAATTATTAGTGTAGTACCATAGATACAACTACTTACAACAGACAATGCGCTTCCACTTATTGCACTAAAAACAATGCAGATAACTAAAGCAGCAACTGATAATAATGCTCCTATTCCATGAGTTATTGCACTCATTATTTCCTCACCTAGTGAATATTTTGGTATTTCAATTTTTTCTTTTAAAGTCATAATATTATCCTTTCTCACAATATTCTACTACTTAATAATATATTTGTGCAATAAAAAAGTTCATTGCAGTTATAAAATGAACTTTTTTAATTACTTTAATTTCATTGTTGGGAATAAAATTACTTCTCTTATTGTCTCACTATTAGTAAGTAACATTACTAAACGGTCTATTCCCATTCCCATTCCACCTGTTGGTGGCATACCATATTCTAGAGCTTCTATAAAATCAATATCCATTTCGTTTGCTTCTTCGTTTCCTAACTCTTTTTCTTTCAATTGATTTTCAAATCTTTCATATTGATCTATTGGATCATTTAATTCAGTATAAGCATTAGCATATTCTCCACCAGCAATGAAAAGTTCAAATCTTTGAGTAAATCTTTCATCGTCTGGTTCTTTTTTAGCAAGTGGTGTTATCTCTATTGGATATTCATATACAAAGGTTGGTTCAATCAATTTTTCTTCTACATATTTTTCAAAGAAAGCATTTACTATGTGACCATAACCAAAATGATTTTCTATTTCAATATTATGTTCTTCAGCTACTTTTTTAGCTTCTTCAAAAGATTTAATATTTTTAAAATCTACTCCTGTTTCTTTCTTAATTGCATCACACATTGAAATTTTTTTAAATCCTGGTTTTAATGATATTTTTTGACCACGAAATTCTATATCGTAAGAATTGTTAATTTCCATACAAGCATTACAAATAATACCCTCTGTTAACTCCATCATTCCTTCTAAATCACTATACGCTTTATATACTTCAATTGTAGTAAATTCAGGATTATGATTTTTATCCATTCCTTCATTTCTAAATAATCTTCCAATTTCATATACAGCATCCATTCCACCAACAATAAGTCTTTTTAATGATAATTCAGTAGCAATTCTTAAATACATATCAATATCTAATGTATTATGATGAGTAATAAATGGTTTTGCTGCTGCACCACCTAAAACGGTACCTAAAACTGGTGTTTCTACTTCTGTATAACCTAGATTATCTAAATAATGCTGAATTGATCTAATAATCTTTGCTCTAGCAAATGCTACTCTACGAGCATCTTCATTAACTATTAAATCAACATATCTTCTTCTAAATCTTTCCTCAATATCAACTAATCCATGGAATTTATCTGGAAGAGGGCGAAGAGCTTTAACTAGATGAGTAAACTCTAAAGCACGAATACTTAATTCACCCATATGAGTACGCATAACAGTTCCTTTGATTCCTACTATATCACCTAAATCTGATTTATCAAATACAGAATAAGCTTCTTCTCCAATATTATCTAATTTAACATATATTTGAATTTGTCCATATTTATCTTGAAGATTTATAAATCCTGCTTTCCCTTTACCTCTTTTTGTCATAATTCTTCCTGCAATAGAAACTTCTTTTTTTAATTCGTCAAGTTCTTCTGTTGTACTGTTTTCAAATTCTTCTTTTAAATTTTTAGTTGTCGTATTAACATCATATTTCTTCCCAAAAGGATCAATTCCTTTTTCTCTTAAAAAATCAAGCTTTTCTCTTCTAACTAATTCTTGTTCTGTAAATTCTCTCATAAAGATTACTCCTTTTCAATTTGAATATATTATATAGTAATTATTTTAATATGTAAATATTTTTAACTTTATTAACTTGTAAAAATATTGCATAAATATAAGAAAAAAGATATATTATTTTTGGTGGTATTATGTTAGTTTTTCATACATTAGATCCTATTTATTTTAACGACTCAAAAGTTTTAATATTAGGAAGTATGCCTTCTTTAAAATCTCGCGAATTAGGATTTTACTATGCACATCCTAAAAATAGATTTTGGACTACATTAGAAAAAGTTTATAATACTAAAATTGGAAATTCTAAAGAAGAAAAAATTGTGTTTTTAAAAACGAATAAAATTGCTTTATTTGACGTTTTACAAAGTTGTGAAATTTCATCATCTAGTGATAGTTCAATAAAAAATCCAGTTGCAAATGATTTGTCTACTATATTAAATAATTCTTCTATTACTACTATTTTTACTACTGGAAGAAAAGCATACACTCTATATAAAAAATTTTGCTACCCAAATACTAAAATCGAAGCTATTTATTTACCTAGTACTTCAGCTGCTAATTGTCCTAAAAATATTGACGATATTCTATTTTCTTATTATAAAAAGATTAAAGAAAAAACTGATACTAAATAAAAACAAATGAATATTTAATCATTTGCTATTTTTTTATTATTAAAAATTCAGGAAGCTTTTCTACTTCTTTTTTGTTTTCAATAATATCATAAATTAAATTAATAATGGGTATTCTAACTTTTTTATTTTTTAATAATTTATAAATTGACTTTATTGTATAAAGACCTTCAATAGTAGTATTCTTTACATATTCATCAATTTTATTTTTATCTTCTTTTTTACCTATCATATATCCATAAGAAAAGTTTCTACTTTTCTTACTAGTAGCAGTTAGTAATAAATCACCAAATCCAGCAAAAGATAAAATTGTTTTTTTATCTCCTCCAAGTTTATTAATTAACTCTTTTATATCGTGTAAAGATTCCGTAATAAACATAGCTTGAGTTGATTCAGGATAACCCATACCATCTAAAATACCTGCTGCTATTGCTATAACATTCTTTATTGATCCACAAATTTCAACACCAATAATATCAGTAGTACTTCTTAATTTTAATGTATCACTTTCTAGACATGATTTTACCAATTTTATAGTTTTTTTACTTTTACTAGCAATAGTTAACCCAATAGGACAATTAGTAACTATATCAATTGCAAACGAAGGTCCAGATACAATTGCGTATTTTTTTGTTTTTATATGTTTATTAAAAATATCTCCAACAAAAAGACAACTATCTCTTTCTATTCCTTTTGAAGCTAAAAGAACATATTGATCTTTTTTTATATATTCTTTTAATTTAATACTAACATCATCAACAAATGCTGCTGGCACAGCAATAACAATAAGATTGGCATCTTCTACTACTTTTTCAAAATTATTAGAAATTATAATGTCTTCTGGTATTTTTACATTTGGTAATACATTTTCATTAATTCTATTTTTTAAAATAGAATCTTTTTCTTCTTTAAATTTAGTCCACATTTTTATACTATTATTATTTTTATAAAACATAAGAGCTAAAGCTATTCCATATGCTCCTGTTCCTAATATTGCTATATTCATTGAAACCTCAATTTAAACTTCTAAATTATGATATACATTTTGGACATCATCTAAATCATCTAATTGTTCAACTAACTCTAATACTTTTTCTTTTGTATCATCATCTAAACTTATAGTATTTTTAGCAACAAAAGTAATTTCACTAGTTATAAATTCTTTTACTCCTAATTCTTCTAAAGCATCTTTAACTTTTAAAAAACTATCTGTCGTAGTGTATATTTCATAACTATCATCATTGACTACAACATCTATTGCGCCATTATCTAAAGATGTTAACATTATTGTATCTTCATCTAATTCTTTGTCGATTACAATAACACCTTTTCTTTCAAATAAATAAGATACAGAACCATCTGTTCCTAAATTTCCACCTTTTTTAGTAAGGGTACTTCTAACCAACATAGCAGTTCTATTTCTATTATCCGTCAAGCAGTCTATCATTAATGCTACACCACCAGAAGCATATCCTTCGTAACGAACTTGCTCGTAATTTTCGGCATCTCCATTTCCTACAGCTTTATCTATTGCCTTTTGAATATTTTCTTTAGGCATATTATTACCTCTTGCCTTTTCAATAACAGCACGTAAAGCTGGATTAGAATCAGGATCTCCATTTGTTCCTTTTGCAGCAACATAAATTTCTTTTGCTATTTTTTGAAATATTTTACCTCTTGCAGCATCCAATTCACCTTTTTTTCTATGAATTGTTGCCCATTTTGAATGACCACTCATAAATTCACCTCATCTTATTTTTTTACTTTTAATTAATGACTGTCGATTTATCGGATTTGTTTCTATAAATTCTTTAATTCTTTTAGGCTTATAATATCTATAGGCCTCAATTAAATCTTCTTCTAAATTACTGTCGTCCATTACATAATCAATTACACTTGAATCAACTAGAGAATCTAATTTTTTAGATATTTTTCTTAACCTTCTTGTCTGCGAAGCAATACGTACAACAATTATAGGGTGGCATAATACTTTAGATAATGTAGAATATTCTAAGTGTAAATCATTTAAATATTTTTCTCTTCTATGTAAAACATCACGATAATTAGAAACTAAAAAATCATCTTTCATTTTTTCAGCGCTTAACTTATTATAAAATTCTATAATTTCACTATCCATATATACAATCCCACACTTTCAATAACTCCTTTATTATACATCAATTCTATATACCATGTAAATATCTTTATAAAAATATAAGGACATTAAAAATTATCACATATACAAATATAATATTTAAAATTTTTTTTATTATTTGTTACATTATATTATACATTTTAAAATTAAACAAATTCATTACAACATTCATTTTTAAAGAAATTTTTTTATTAGCAAAATATTAGTTTTTTTGTCGAAAAACAAACTATTTTTTTTTAATAACATAACCTATATAACCATAAAATTATATAGGAGGATATTATGAAGAATCTTAAAGGGCTAACAGACGAAGAAGTATTGCAAAATCGACATAAGTATGGAAATAACTCATTAAAAGAAATTAAATCTAACAGTTTTTGGCACTTATTTATAGAATCATTAGGAGACCCAATAATAAAGATTTTATTAATTGCGTTAATAATAAAAATAGTATTTCTAATTAAAGATTTTGATTGGTATGAAACCATTGGTATATTAATAGCAATACTAATCACTTCTTTTATATCTTCCATTTCTGAATATGGAAGTGAAAAAGCTTTTAAATCATTACAAGAAGAAGCCTCTAAAATAAAAAGCAAAGTAATGAGAAATGGAAAAATTATACTTATTCCAATTGAAGAAATTGTTAATGAAGACATTGTAATATTAGAATCTGGCGACAAAGTACCAGCAGATGGTATTATTATTGAAGGTGAAATAGCAGTTGATGAATCCACACTTAATGGGGAATCTAAGGAAAAAGAAAAAATAGCAATTGAAAATGAAATTACTGATAATAATAAAGTATATAGAGGAACAACTGTTTATGCAAAAAAAGCAATAATGAAAGTTACTTCTGTCGGCAATAATACTATATATGGAAAGATGAATTTAGAACTTTCTGAAGATGCACCAGAAAGTCCTTTAAAGATTAGACTTCGTTCTTTAGCATTTACAATAAGTAAAATAGGATATGTTGGAGCAATCTTAGTATCTCTTTCATATTTATTTTCAGTAATAGTTATAAAAAATAATTTTGATTATCAATTAATAAAAGAAACAATATATAATTTTCCTTTAATGGCTGATTACATTTTGTATGCACTTACTCTTTCTGTAACTATAATAGTAGTTGCTGTTCCAGAAGGACTCCCTATGATGATTACTTTAGTATTATCATCAAATATGAAAAGAATGCTAAAAAATAATGTACTTGTTAGAAAATTAGTCGGTATTGAAACTGCTGGAAATATAAATATTTTATTTACTGATAAGACTGGTACCCTTACCAAAGGTAAACTTGAAGTTGTCGAAGTTGCTGATGGATTATTAAACAAATACAATAATGAAATAGATATAATAAAGAATCCTAAATTTTATAACATTTTTAGTACAAGTATTCTTAATAACACAGATAGTTTTTGGGACAATAACAAAGTAGTTGGTGGAAATATAACAGATAGAGCTCTTTTCTCTTTTATTCATACTAATCGAAATAAAAATATTAAAATAATTAAAACAGAACAATTTGATAGTAAAAAAAAATATTCGTCTACAATAATTGATTATAATGGAAAAATTAAATTAATTAAAGGAGCAACGGAAATAATTCTTCCCTTTTGTAATTATTGCTATAATTCAAATGGAAACAAAGAAAAACTATATAATAAAGAAAAAATTGAAAAATATATTGAAGATACTACAAAAAAAGGAATACGGGTAATTATCTTGGCAACTGGAGATCCATATAGAGAATGTTTTCGAAATTTAACTTTAGTTGCAATAGTAAGCATTAAAGATGATATTAGAAAAGAAGCTATAGAAGGTCTAAATTTAGTAAAAAAAGCTGGTATTCAAACTGTAATGATTACTGGAGATAACAAAGATACAGCTATTGCTATTGGAAAAGATTTAAAACTTTTATCCAGTAATAAAGATATAGTAATAACATCAAATGAATTAAACAAAATGTCCGACTCAGAAGTAATAAAAATATTACCAAATTTAAAAATTGTTGCAAGAAGTCTTCCATCTGATAAAACAAGATTAGTAAAAATTGCTAGAAGTATAGATCTAGTTGTAGGTATGACTGGCGATGGTGTAAATGATTCTCCAGCTTTAAAAAGTGCTGATGTCGGATTTGCAATGGGTAGTGGTACTGAAGTAGCTAAAGAAGCTGCTGATATTGTCATTTTAGATGATAACTTTTTATCTATTTCTAAGGCCGTTTTATATGGGAGAACAATATTTAAAAGTATAAGAAAATTCGTTATATGCCAATTAACAATTAATTTATCAGCAATTGGTCTATCATTTGTTGGCTCATTTATTGGAATTGATACTCCAGTTACAGTAATTCAAATGCTATGGATAAATATGGTAATGGATACACTAACAGGATTAGCTTTTGCTTTTGAACCACCTCTTTTAGAATATATGACCGAACCGCCAAAGAAAAAGAATGAATCTATTATAAATAGATATATGTTTGGAGAAATATTTTTTACTGGTTTTTATTCTTTTATACTATGTATATTATTTTTAAAACTACCAATATTTATAAGTCTATATCGTAATAACACAAAATATTTAATGTCAGCATTTTTTGGATTATTTATATTTATTGATATATTTAACAGTTTTAATGCTAGAACTCACAGATTAAATTTATTTTCTAACATATTAAAAAATAAAATATTTTTAACAATAGTAATAATAATTGCTATTATTCAAATTATATTAATTTATTTTGGAGGTAATTTATTTAGAACTATAGGTCTCAATTTTAAAGAATTCCAAATAATGATTTTAATGGCTGCGACAGTAATTCCTGTTGATTTTTTGAGAAAATTATATTTAAGAAAAAAAGGAATAATTGGTGGTGTATAAAAAGACTCATGAATAACATGAGCCTAATTACAAAATCAAAATAATGTTAATTGATCTGATTCATCAAGATTATTTAATATTTTCATTCGACGCATTTTTTCCAATAATGTTTGAGAAATTTTAGCACGTTTTTGTAAATCTTCAATACTAGTAAAGTTTCTTTTTTCTCTTTCAATAACTATTGCATTTGCTACTGTATCTCCTAATCCATCAATTGATGAAAATGGAGGATAAATTTCATTTTCACTTTTTACACCCCAAGTAGTAGCTTCACTCTTATCTAGTTCAATTGGAACAAATTTTATTCCACGTGCTGTAGCTTCTAAGCAAACTTTTAGGCTTTCTAATTGTCCCATTTCTTTATTTGAAGCATCATAACCTTTACTTTGAATTTCTATTATTTTTTCTCTTATAGCATCATAGCCACGCATCATAACTTCAACATCAACATCTGTTGCTTTCGATGTAAGCCATGATGCATAAAAGTATACTGGCATATGTACTTTATACCATGCTATTCTAAAAGCACTTATAACATATGCTGCAGCATGAGCTTTAGGGAACATATATTTAATTTTTTCACAAGAATCTATAAACCACTCCTCTATTCCTGCTTCTTTCATTGTTTCTTTATGAATTTTCCATGTTTCTGGATCTTTGCTTGCCTTTCCTTTACGTACAAATTCCATTATTTTAAAGGCTTTTATTGGTACTACACCATGATACATTAAATAAACCATGATATCATCACGACATCCGATTACTTCACTAAACGGTACAACATTATTTTTTATTAATTCTTGAGCGTTACCAAGCCATACATCAGTACCGTGAGAAAGTCCTGATATTTTTACTAATTCGGCAAAAGTTTTAGGTTTTGTTTCTGCAACCATTCCTATTGTAAACGGTGTTCCAAACTCTGGAATTCCTAACGTACCCGTTTCACACAAAATTTGTTCATTTGTTACTCCTAGAACTTTAGTCGAAGTAAAAATACTCATTGTTTCTTTGTCATCAAGCGGTACTTTCAAAATATCTGTTTTAGTTAAGTCTTGAATCATTCGCAATTGTGTAGGATCAGAATGTCCTAGAATATCTAATTTTAATAAATCTTGATCGATTGCATGATATGAAAAATGAGTAGTACGCCATGCATTATTTGGATCATCTGCTGGATATTGATAAGGAGTAAAATCTGATATTTCCATGTAATCTGGGACTACAACTATTCCCCCAGGATGTTGTCCTGTTGTTCTTTTTACACCTATACAGCCTAGGGAAATTCTCTCTATTTCAGCACTTCTAACATTAGAATATTCTTTAATCTTTTGCACGATATTATCAAATTTTAATAAAATATCACCAGATAATTCTTTTTTTATACTTTCTTGTAAAAGCAAGAATTTTTTTGCTATTTTAAATACTTTTTCTTTTTTATCAATAGATAATAATTCCTCAAATGGTTTATCTAATGATTTACTAACTTCTGTTATTAATTCCATTATTTTATCTTCAAAGTATCCTAAAACAAAACCATAGGCTGTTTTATCTGCTACTGTTCCAATTGTTCCTGCACGATAAACATTATCTATTCCAAATAAAACTTTAGTATATTCATGAGCTGATGCTTGATTAAGGTCTGAAAAGTTTAAATCAATATCTGGTACTTTATCAGCATTAAATCCTAAAAAAGTTGCAAATGGCATATCCTGACCATCTTTATATAATGGTATATTACAATTAGGACAAGCTTTATCTGGTAAATCAAATCCTGATGAATATTTAGCACCAAGAGCATTTCCATCTTCATCATTAAACAAACTAAGTTTACATTTAGTGCATCTATAATGTGCTGGAAGTGGATTAACTTCTGTAATTCCCATTAAAGTAGCTACAAAACTAGATCCTACTGAACCACGTGAACCAACTAAATAACCTTCATCATTAGAATGCTTAACTAAACGTTGGGCAATAAGATAAATAGGATCAAATCCCCCACCAATAATACCACCAAGTTCTTTCTTTAACTTTTTCTTGATAGCATCATCTGTTGGTTCTCCATCTTCTTCAGTCCAATTCTCTTTTATAAATGGGATTAATACACTTTTTACTTCTTCAAATCCTTTTGACACAGTATTATGAATTCTTTTAAATACCTCACTATCAAAATCTTTTCCTTCTAATTGTGGCATTTCTTCTTTTACTTGTCTATTAAAACAATTATAAACAATATCACCATATAATTCCTTGGCAATTCTTTCTTCTATATTAAATGGTAAAACTTCTCCATACCATTTTGATGCTTTTTCAAATACAAGATCTGTTACCACTTGTGGACAGTCAAGATAACTTTTACCATCATCACTTTTTACTCTTGGCGAAAAAGGTATTCCACCAGTATCAATTATAACTTCAATTTCTTCTGCCATGTCTAAAATTTTATTAGTATTTTCAACAACTATTTTATAAGCCAGTTCTTTATCTAAAAATGAAAAATCTTCAAGCATTTCATTAGTTGTTCTAAAATGCTGAGATGGAATATTAGTTATTTCTTTTTTAGACAAAGGATGTCTTCCACCACCTGGAACTTTTTGATTAATAATTATTTCTCTATATATTTTATCATCTTTATAAAAATGGTGAACATCTCCTGTAGCTACAATTATTTTTCCAGCTTCACTAACAGCACTAATTATTTTCTTAATATGTTCTTTTAATTCTTCTTCATCTTTAAAATCACTAGTTTGAATTAAATGATTATATACTTCTAAAGGTTGAACTTCAACATAATCATAAAAATTAATTATGTTAGTAAGTTCTTGTCCTTCTTTGCTTCTTGCTTCTATAAATACTTCTGAATTATAACATCCACTTCCAATCAATAAACCTTCTCTTAATTCTTCAAGCTTACTTCTTAAAATTCTTGGAGTTTTAAAAAGATAAGTAGTATTAGCCAAAGAAATTATTTTAAATAAATTTTTTAAACCTTTTTTATTAAGTGCTATGGCATTGAAATGAAATGTTCTACCGAATTTATGAATTTCATCTTTAGAAATTAATTTATCTAGATCACTAATTTTTCTATAATTTTGATTAATAAGTTTTTGCATCATTTTATGAAAAACTTTTGCAGTACCCTCAGAGTCGTAATCTGCTCTATGATGTCCTTCTTCATCAAATTCAACATTATATCTATTAACTAAGGCTGATAAACTATGTCTTGCAAATCCTTGATCCAAAGTTCTAGATAATTCTAAAGTATCAATAACAGTATTTTTAAATGTTCCTAAATTATATTTTTTCATTGCCATTTCTATAAATGATATATCAAACTTAGCATTATGAGCAACCATTGGCAAATTTCCAGTCCATTCTAAAAAACGTTTTGTGACATTTTCTTCATTGTCACAATCTTTAACCATTTCATCACTTATATTCGTTAATTTTGTAATTTTATCTGGAATATGACGATTTGGGTTAATAAGTTCATCAAAACGATCTATTACTTCACCATTTTTTATTTTAACTCCACCAATTTCAATCATTTGATCGCCACCAGCAGCATTAAAACCAGTAGTTTCAGTATCAAAAACAACATAAGTACTATCTAATAGTTCATCATCAGTAGGTCTTATTACTATATTTACAGTATCATCTACTAAAACAAGTTCAGTTCCATATAATCCTTTAAATTTAGGAGGATTTTTTAATTCTTCAGTAGCTTCTTCCAATTCTTTTAAAATAAGTGGTTTTTCCGTATCATTTTCTGTTTCTAATTTTTTTTCTAATTCTTCTTTTTTAACTTTTAATTTTTTTATAAGTCCTTTATTGTAAGATGTAATAAGTTCAAAAGCGATAGGAAATGCTTGACATCCCGAATGATCAGTTATAGCTACTCCTCTATATCCCATCTCTATAGCATTACTTACTAGCTCACAAGTATGTTTATCTAAGTCTAATTTAGTAACACCATCCATTTGACTCATCATAGTATGAGCATGAAGTTCTACTCTTTTGACTTTACTATCATCAACTAGTTTAGTATCTTTTTTATTAGATTCATATATATCATAGACATTTAAAACAAGTTCATCACCAGCATACTGATCAAATTTTGTACTTCCTCTTAATTTAATCCAAGTACCAGGTTTTGTTTTTTTCTTAACATCATCATATACCTCATCATCACGAATAAATACTTTAGCAAGAATACTATCAGTATAATCAGTAACTTTAAGCGTTAATATTTTAAAAGCTTTACTACTAGGTACAAATTCATCAATTCCAAATACTTTAGCTTCAATAACTATACTATCGTTTTCACCTACGATAGATCCTATTTTATCAATTGCTTCTTCTTCTTTAATTAAATTGCCAAAAATTGTTTTATCGTCAACTTCTTTTTTTCTCCTCTTTGGAAAGTTAAAATTATTTGACTTATTAGTCTCAAAATTAGAAAATGGCTTACTCATAATATCTTTAGATTCATAATCGATAGAATTATTTATTTCTGTTCTAAGATTATCATCAATATCAATTTTATAAGAAAAAGTTACTCCATATTTCAATAAAAATTGTTTCATCTCTTCCAAAACTTTTTCAAAATCTTTTTTTTCTAACTCATTAACTGCTCTTATTGATAAATCATTACCATTAAATGTAATTTTATTAACTAATATATCAATATTAGGAATAATATTATCTTCAATAAAAAATTTATCAAAATATTCTTTAAAATGATTAGAATTTAAAGAATTATTTATAATACTAAGATTAATAGTAGTACCTTCAAAATATGTCTTAAATTTATTAACTAACTCTTGAAAAAGATTATAAGAAACATCATTATTATTTTCAATTTTAATAGTAATAACATTATTTAAATCATCAACATTGACAGAACTTAATTTGGCATTAGAAAATTCATTATAATTATTCTCAGAAATACCTATTTTTTTTAATATTTTACTTAATTTTAAATCCATTTCTAACACCTCACATAAACATAAGATTAAGAAAAATTCTTAATCTTATATAGTTTCTAAATTATTTAATCTTATTATATGCTTTTGATTATTACAGCAAAAATCAATAAAACCAAACAAATCCACTTCTCTAAGAGCTTTTTCAACAGGATATTTATCAATATCAAATGGTAGTCTATCACGCATCATATAGCTAACTAATTCCTCTCGATCTGCTCCCATATACATTAACCAATAAGGATACAATTGTCTTTTTAAAAATCTTAATTTTTTTAATCCTTCTTCATATCTACTAAATCCAGAAAGTCTAGTATATATTTCATTGCTAACTAATAAATCTATTATTGCTGATACCATTTCTTTATTAACACTTTGATAATCGCCGATTTCATATTTTACTAAAGTAAATAATATCCTAATTATTGCTTTAAGTCCATCTTCTATATCTTCTTTTTTACCCCAAACAATATTTTTTTTAGGGTTTTTCTTTAAATATTCTACATTATCTAAATAAGGATGGACAACTAAAATTTGATAATTGTTCTCTACTTTAAATCTTAATAATTCTTTTAAAGAATTTTGAATATCTTTTTGATGAGAATCCCATATTCGCATTAAAAATCTTCGATATTTATCTGTTTGCTTTTTAACTAATTTAAACTCATCTGTATTAAAAATAAAATTATAAATTGTATCATCATCTGGAATAAAATCATTAGTATACTTTAAGATTTCAACATTTTCTTTTTCCATTTTCATATATTGTTTTGAATAATTTTTCCAAAGACGTTCTTTTAAGTTTTGAATATCTTCTGAAATAGAAGGTTTAAATAATAAATTCCATGCCAATAAATAATCATTAACTACAAATTCAACATTCATAAACTTCACCTTCCATCTTTATAAATAATATATCATATTAATTAAACAATTACACAATTATTTTTGCTTTTTGAGCAATAATTTGAAAATTTTCTTTTTTATCAACTCGTCCTCTTACTAAAAGAATATCACCTTTTTTTACATTGGATATAGTATTAAACACTTCTGAAAAAATGATATAATCGCAAGAAGCTATTTCATCACTACCACTTATAAAAGCCATTTTATTATTGTTTTTATCAGTATGCAATTTAATCTTTTCTACTAGCACAATTGTATCTATTACTTTATTATAGTATATTTTTAAATCATTTAAATTTATTACTTTATAAGTATCTTTATATTTAGTAACGGGATGATAACTTAAATAAAAACCGAATAATTCTTTTTCTTTACTCATTAAAACATCTCTTGAAAATTCTTCTTTTATTTCAATAGTAGGATGTTCTATCTCGTCATCATCAAGTCCTTTAGCAATAAAAGCATAGGTAAGTAAATTATCAAGATTTGTTATTAAAGTATTCTTATTATAGCCAAAAGAAGAAAACATTGATGCATATATAAAAATTTCTATTAATTTCTTATTTATTCCAATTTCTACTAATTTTGTTAAACAAACAAAAATATTTTTAAAAGGTTTATTTTCTCTAATCTTAACAATTTCTCTTGCTGTATTAATTCCAACACTACGAATATTAGAAATTGGAAATAAAATACCATCTTCAACTATTTCATATTTCTCTGTACTTTTATTAATATCTGGCAAAAAGAAATTTACACCTTTTTGTCTAGCCTCACGTATTATTACTGAAGTTTTATATTCACTTCCAATAATCATCGATAATAAGCTTAAATAAAAATATTTTGGAAAATGAATTTTTAAATATCCCATTTTATATGCAATAATTGAATAAGCAACTGCATGTGATTTATTAAATCCATATTGTGCAAAAGCTAGTATATCATCATAATACTTTTTAGCAGTATTATAATCATAACCATTTTTTAAAGCTCCTTTTATAAAAGATTCTTCTTGAACTTTTAAAATATCCTTTTTCTTTTTTCCCATGGCTCTTCTTAAAATATCGGCTTCTGATAAAGAAAATCCTGCCATGACATTAGCCATTAAAATGATTTGCTCTTGATATACTAAAACTCCATAAGTTGGACTAAGTATTTTTTTTATGTCATCGTTGATGTATTTTACTTCGATATTATTATTTTTTCTTTCTATATAACTATCAGTATCAGGTCCAGGTCTTACTAAAGCATCAGCTGCTACAATGTCATCAAAAGAAGTTACTTTAAGTCTTCTTAAAAGATTTTTCATTGTATCACTTTCAAATTGAAAAATTCCATTTGTATCAACATCATAAAATAATTTTAATGTTTTTGAATCATCTAATGGTATATTAAGAAAATCTATATTTCTATTTTCATATTTTTTAATATTTTCAATAATATCCATGATAATAGTTAAATTTCTATTACCTAAAAAATCCATTTTCAATAGTCCTAATTCTTCTAAAAAGCCCATTTCATAAGAACTTATATACATATTATCTTGTTTTATTAATGGAATTATTGAATCAAGTTGAACACTAGAAATAATAATACCTGAAGCATGAGTTGTTATATTTTTAGGAAATCCTTCAAAATATAAAGAAATTTTAAATAAAAGATTTAATCTTTCATCGTTATCAATAATATTTTTAAATTCTAAGTTAGTATTATAAACTTCTAGTAATTTAGAATTAAGACTTATAAATTTTTTTAACATGTCAACTTTATCTTGAGATATTTTCAAAATTTTAGCTACATCATCTAAAACAGCTTTTGCTTTTAACGTTCCAATTGCTACTATACCAGCTACGTTTTTTTCACCATATTTTTCTTTTACATAGTCAATTACTCTATCACGATAAATATCAGGAAAATCTATATCGATATCAGGCATTGTAATGCGGCCTGGATTTAAAAATCTTTCAAACAATAAATCATATTTTATTGGATCAACATCAATTATTCCTAATGCATAAGCTACTAAACTTCCTCCAGCACTTCCTCTTCCTGGTCCTACTAAAATCCCACTTTTTTTTGCATATTTCACATAATCATATACAATAAGAAAATAATTAGCAAACCCCATCTTTTTTATAACATCTAATTCATATAACAATCTTTTCTTATAAACTTCGTTTACCTCATTATTTAATCTTATCGTAATACCTTGAATACTAAGTTTTGTTAAATAATCTTCACTAGATATTTTTAAATTATTATTATAAACTGGCAATAAATTACTATAACTTGGAAAATCGACATTACATAAATTAGCTATAAAATTAGTTGAATCAATTCCATTATTGCTACTTAAAGATAAAACTTCGTCATTTGACAATAAATAATTATTATTATCTGAAAAAGATATATCATCTAATATATTCTTTTTTTCTTTTAACATTATAGAATACTTAAAATATTCACTTTCTTTTTTATTAAGATATAAAACTTTATTTAAAAAGACTAGTCTACTTGAAAATTTTAATAATTCATATTCCTCATTCTTATTAGAAAATCCTAAATATATAGAATTAGTAATATTATCAAAATCTTTAAAAATTGGTAATGAATCATATGGTAATACAACAATTAGATTATCTTTATATAAAGAAAAAGTATCAATATTTATAGTATTTCCAATTGTTATTATTTTTAATAAGTTTTGATATCCTTCATAATTCTTAGCGTATAATAAAATTTTATAATCTGAATAAGTAACTTCTAAACCTATTATTGGTTTAATATTCTTAGATTTACATAATTTATAAAAATACATTGTAGCAATCATGTTATCATCACAAAGAGCTATATTTTTAATATTTTTAGCTACGCATTCTTCTATTAAATTTTCTATTTTAACAAGACTTGAAAAAAATGAATAATTACTTTTAATATATAATGGTGTATACATGATTACTACTCCTTTCATAATAATTATAACATATGTATTATGTTTTTACGCAAAAGAAGATAAGAATTGAAATATATTATTAATAAGTATATAATATATTTAAATATTAAGAAAAAATCGGAGGTATTATGTTTATTGCAATAGAAAGTAAAAACCTTCCTAAAGGATTAACAAGATTAGAATTAGATTGTGGAACTATAAACACTAATAGTAGATTATTTAAAGATAAAGATAAAGTATATAAGTTTTATCATCAATGCTTGCCATTTAGATATGCAAGTGAAATGCATGCACTAAGTCAGCAAGATATTCCTCATGCTTTATTTCCAGAAGCTTTTATTATAAATGATAAGCATCAAATAATTGGAGATGTAACACCATTTATAGAAAATAGTCAGACACTTACTCAAAAAACCCAGTTTTATAATCCTCAAAGATCAATAAATGATAGGATTCCAAAAATGTATCAATTAATATCATTTGTCGATGCATTAAATAGACTTAAATATTATCATAATGACTTACACTCAGATAATTTTTTATCCACTGATGCTAATATATATGCAATAGATTTAGTAGGAATTAGAAAAAAAGAAGATGTTTCTGAACATCAAAAACATTTAAATGAAATTTTACTTTCATATCTTTTTGGTCTTAGTAGAAATGAAGTTGACACTCTTTTGACTGATCAAAACTATAGACTTCAAGAATCTCTTTATTTTGCACCTAAATTTATAGATTTTTTAATTAACGGTGTAAAAGAAAGTAACGATTTAGTATTAGATGAACTATATAATCATGATAAAGAAGCTAGCAAGTTACACGATTTAGGCAAACTTATATAAAAATTTATAAATAAAAATATTTAATTGAAATTGACTAATAGATAAATTTATGATAAAGTTATATGGCAAAATTAAATTTAATGAAGGAGGCTCTATATTATTATGGCAATTAATTTATCAGATAGAAAACCTAATAAAAGAAAAAGAATCCGTTCTCATGCTTTAAATACTACTAACAGTACTCAAAATTTAAATTTACAAGTAGTTAGATTAACTGATGGAACTAGAGTAAGAATTAGTGCTAAAGAAGCTAGAACATTAAGAAAAGCTGAAAAACTTTCACAAGAAAGTATGTAAAAAAACATTTGAAATCAAATGTTTTTTTATTTTAAATCTAAATCTTCTATTTCATCAATAACAGTCAATTGTTGTTCTACAACAAGTTTTAACTTTTTCTTAAAAATTCTCATATTTCTTTCTAATGTATCTGCTTTTATTTCTATTTTTTCTGCACGCAATAATGCATCATTAACAATTCGCGAAGCATTCTTTCTAGCTTCTTCAATAATTGTATTTTTTTCATCATAGGCTTGTTTTTTTATTTCACTACTAGACTGTTCAGCCTTAAAAAGAGCGTTTTTTAATTCAGTTTCTATTTTTTTATAGTGCTCTACTTGTCTATGTAATTCTTCATTATCTCTATGTTGCTTTTTCATTTTTTCAAGCATATTCTCTGTTTGGGCGATAACGTCATCCACAAATTTGTTAACTTCTGCTATGCTATAACCATTTTCTTCAATTTTAAATTTATCCATGATTTTATCACCTCAAAAACAGAATTAATTTAAAAGTTAAATTCATCGTCTTCTAATTGTTCGTCACTTTTCTTATTTTTATTATTTTTGCTATTGGCAGAATCATCACTAATTTTTCCTTCAACATTAATATTTTTAGGAGTACATAGAAAAATTCCACCACCTAATTTTTGCAAATCTCCACCTATTGCATAAATAGTACCGCTTAAAAAATCAACAATTCTTTTTGCTTGATCAGGAGTAACTCTTTTCAAATTAACTACAACAGATGAATTACTTTTTAAGTAGTCTGCTATTTGTTGAGACTCTGAATAAGCTCTTGGTTCTAAAAGTATCATTGTATTTTCAGCAGAGCTATTTCTTTCTATTACTGTATCATTTTCAACATTATCATCATCTGAATCTTGTCCACCAAATATTCCTTTTAATTTCTCTAATGCCATTTTATATCCTCCAATTATATCTATATTTATTATTCTATCACAAACAATATTTTTTTTAAAGACTTATTTTATATACATTTTATTATTTTACATAATAAATTTATAACGCATACCAAATTTTAGCAATATTACTATTACTACTATAAGGTTCTGGATTCGGTTTATCCATTTTTAAAGATATTGGTACTTTGAAAGCGCTACCGAAAGCAATTGCACTACCAGGTTGTAATGTTTTTAAAATTGCCAATATTTCATCACTAACGTTAGGTACCATTTCTTTAATATAATGCAAATCTTTAGGGTGTAAAGTACGCAGAACTAAAAAATTTGAACACTGTGAAATACTTGTTTCGCTAAGTTCACTAGGTCTTTGAGTAATAAGTCCTAAAATTACTCCATACTTTCTTCCTTCTTTTGTAATTCTATCAAAAATATTATATCCTAGCAACTCGACGTCCTTATCATTTTGTACATATCGATGTGCTTCTTCAATAATTATATGAAATGGAAATTTTCCTCTATTTTCATTATTAGCTGAAAAGTCAAATAAAATTTTTGAAATTATTTTTGTCATAACTTTAGCCAATCTATCATCTACATAGTTAATATTAAAATCAATTAATTGAGCTTTTTTACCATCGAATGTCGTTAACAAATCACTAATATAACCATTTATTGTTACCATTTTATCATATTTAAAATAATCAGCATAGTCACTATTAACTAAAGAATGTAACCTAACAGAAAGTACATTGGCATAATCGAAAACTTTATCACTTTTTAAAATACCTTCTGATATGAGAGCAAAATTTAATGCTAATTCTAAATCCGAAAGTTCGTATTGTACATCTCCCTTAGGATTAGATATTTCAAAACCTTCAATTACAAAAGCACTTATAAAGTTAACAACTAATTCCATTTCTTGCATTTTTCCAGAATTATCAACGTATATACATTGTTTCAATGTTCTAACATATCCTGGTTGAATAATTTGACTATTTAAATTAAGTAATTCTGTATTATATGTAGATAAAACAGCTGTAACTTGATCACGAATTTTTATTGAATCTTTTCCACTTTTCAAAATGTCTAAAATTGCACGTGCAATAATATCATTTTTTATTTTAGTAGATTCCTCACCTGTACCTTTTAATATTGGAACAAGTTTTAGAGCTTTTTCAATTATCGGTAACTGAGATGGACTTGTTGCATTTAACAATAATGCAATATCATCGACATCTAAAAGCCATAATGGTATCTTTAAAAGCTCCGTATCAGGATATTGTGTATTAGTTGTATAAGACTTAAAGTTAAGACCAGCATTAAATTCATGAAGAAAAGAAAAAGCATTTTTATATTCTCCATAAGCATCAAAAACAAAAATACTTGCGTTAACTGGTAAATATTTTGAAGTTGTAAAAATATTTTGAACAATACGAGCAAAAGTACAACTCTTACCTGACCCTGTATTACCTAAAATAGCAAAATGATTACTAAAAAAAGAATTAACATCGACATTTATTTTATATCCAGGGTAAACTGAAGATACTCCAAGCGCAATTTGATTATTATCGATTATCTCTTGTGGCCCTAAAATATATGACAATTCTTCTTTTGTAACAATTCTAATAATAGAAGAAAAACTAGGCTTTAAACTTATACCTGGAATAAATATTTGTTCTTTTAATTCTCCAACTATTGCTATCTTTAAATATTCAATATCTACTTTTAAAATTTCTCCTATTAATTTTCTTTTTCCATCATCAAACACCGTATGTATATTCATAAGATTACCATAATTTAAAACATTGACATCTATTTTTACAGTAACTATATTTTCTTCAATATTTATAATCTTACCAATATTATTATTCATATAATCACCCTATTCTTTTTTATTATATCATACTCTAACAATAAAAAAAGAGGTTTTATTATAATTAAGCTAATTATTTTTAGGATATGCAATTATAAGAGAAGAATTATCAATATTAATTTTATTTTTAATATCAAATATATATTTTAAATTAATACTTTTTATAATTTCTAATTTATTAGAAATAATATCATCATAATCTATTACAGTATCTACTAAATTGCTGACAGTAGAAACGACTCTATCCGAACTTAATACTAATCCAGCTATGTGACTTTTTTTATTTCTTTCTAAATCCAATTCTTCAATATTTTGATTAAAAAAATAATCTTTTACCATTTTTGATAAATTTTCAGGTTCTTTACTTTCGGCAATAAATTCGACTAATAAAAAATCATCAATAATTGCTTTCGAAATAGTAAAGAATGACATAATACCTAATTTCAAAGCATTTTCTCTAAACTTTGAAGAACTGCCATATAAAATATTAGTCAATAAAGTAACGGCTAAAACATATTTATAAAGGTTATTTTTAGGAATATTTTTTATTGAAATTTTTAATGTAAAAATAAATTTTGGAATAATTAAACCACTTATTTTTAAATTTTTATATGGAATATTTATATTTAATGGCTCATTTACTTTTTTTATTTTTATTGGTTGATTAATCTTATTCTTTAATAATGCTTTATTCGACTTTATAACATTAATAACACTATCAACATTAAAATTTCCACCAATAAATAATATCATATTACTTGGTTGATAAAATAAATTATAGCAATCATAAAGATCTTCTTTTGTAATACTATTAACACTTTTTTCTGTTCCACCAATATCAATACGCATTGGATGATATTTAAAAATTGCCTTACTGCTTTCTCGATAAAGTTTTCCTTCTGGTTCATCATTATACATATTTATTTCTTCTATAATTATGTTTTTTTCTTTATCAACATTTTCCAAAGTAAAATAAGGACTATTTACATAAGTAAGCAGATAATCTAAATTTTCTTCTATATTATTAGTACCTTCTACAGTATATGATGTTGTTTTATATCCTGTTGCTGCATTAGCATCACTTCCATATTTAGAAAAAAACTCAAATGGTAATTCTCCTGATTCTTGTTCAAACATCTTATGTTCCAAAAAATGTGCTACACCATATGGAACTTTTTTATATTCTTTTTTTGTAATAGGAATAAATTTATTTATTGCAGCACCAAACTTGGTAACATATTCTATATAATAGTTTTTTCTATTTTCAAATGGTATTAAATAAATTGTCAAGCCATTAGCCAATTTTTCAATATAGATTTTTTGCTCTAGACCTTTTAATTCTTTACTAATCACTATTATCACCTCCTAATAAGAAAACTGTATCAATAAAAATTTTCTTTGATAAATTGATAATATCATTTCTTGTTACTTTTTTTATTTCACTTTTTCTTTTTTCAATGGAATCAACTTGCCATAAGTTCATTGCATAATAAGAAGATATAATTTGATTTGGATTATCTAAAGCTTCTTCCAATAACGATAAATAATATTTTTTAGCATTTTCAATTTCTTCATCTGTAAAAATACCATTTTGCATATCATTCATTTCTTTCTTTATGAGGCTAAGTGTTTTATCAAAATTTTCTTTATTTATTCCAGATGTAATAATAAGTAGATTATCAAGCTTATTACCAATAGATGAAATATAATAACAAATTGAATATTTTTCACGTATATTCTTGAAAAATTTAGAATCTGCTGTTGAACCTAATATTAAATTATAAATATTTAAAACATATTCACGTTCAAATTTAGTCATATTGTTAATAATACATCCAATACTAAGCTTTGATTGAAGTGTTTTTTCTTTCTCAAAAATTATTTGAGTTTTTTTCCTTATTTCGATATCATTTAAAATTGGGTTAATTTTTGAATTTTTAAATGTTCTAAATTTAAATTTGTCCCTAATTAAATTTTCTGTTTCTTTAAAATCTATATTTCCTACTATAAAAATATCTATAATGCTATTATTGATAAACTCTTTATAAAACTGATATAAGTTAGATGGAGTTATTTGCTCTAAGTCTTCAATATAACCATATTCAGAATAGGAAAAGACTTCTTTATCATTTAATAATTGAAGCATTTGAATTATGGAATATTTTCGAAGATCTTCTTTTATTCTTTCTATTTGTGATTTTTCATCGTTTTTTACAATATTAAAACTTGTCTCATCAAATGAATTTTCTAAAACATTTGGATCAAAAATAATATTTTTCAAAAGTTCCAATGTTTTTTCATACATACCCTTTTCAGTATATTTCTCATTTAAAAAGCACATGTTGAAATCAGCATTATAACATTTACCTATTCTGTAACAGCTTGGAAATAATTTAACTGAATATAAATCTTGCATATATAACATTAAACTATTTTTCGTTGGAAACTTTTTAGTAGAATAAGAAAGCATAGAAGATAAAAAATTTGTAATAGTTATTTTATTTTTCTCTATTTTGTTTTGAAAAATCACTTCAACTGTAATAGTTTTAAATTTATCTGTATGTATCATATGTAAATTATACGATCCAAACTCTTTTTTTACATATTTCAATCTATCACCTCATTATTTATTATAAATAAATTAATTAAATTTATTTAAAGAAGTTACAGTATCTAAAGATAGTTTTATCATTAAATTAAGTGAAGATTGACGCTCCTCGCTAGTAAGTTTTTTACTATCAAATGGCGAATCAACAACTGTTAAAAGACAAGCTGCTTCTTTTTTTAATTTGTATGCTAAATAAAAAAGGGCAAAACTTTCCATTTCATTAGCTAAAAAACTATCAAAATTTGGATATTTTTTTATATATTTTTCATAATTAACATAGGGATCAAAAACATCACTAGTAATTATTTTTCCACAATTCAATTTTATTGATGAATTAGCAGCCATTTGTTTTATTTTTTCATTTAATTCTATTGATGCAAAATATTCCTTTTCTTCATCACCATCAAAAAGATAAGGAAAAGGGTTAAGACTATAAGATGACTCTGCAAGAACTATATCTAAAATTTTTAAATTTTTATTATTTGTTCCACAAGTACCAATTCTTATTATTTTTTCTACATCATAAAATTTGTACAATTCATACGCATATATACCAATACTAGCAATTCCCATTCCAGAGGCAAAGACTGTTACTCTTTTACCTTTATAAAAGCCAGTATATCCATACATATTTCTAACCGAATTAATTAATTTAGCATTTTCTAAAAAATTATCTGCTATATATTTTGCTCTTAGTGGATCACCAGGCATTAATACAATTGGGGCAATATCCTCTTTTTTTGCTTCAATATGTGCTGTTGACATTAATATACCTTCTTTCTTTTTTTATCAAAATAACTAAGCAAAAGCTTAGTTATTTTCATCATGACTATTATCTAATTTAACTAAAACTTCTCTAGGTTTCGATCCATTTTGAGGTCCAATTATTCCTCTTTCTTCTAATAAATCAATTAACCTAGCAGCTCTATTATACCCTAATTTAAACCTTCTTTGCAATAAAGATGCACTAGCTTTCCCAGTAGTAATAACAAATTCGACAATATCGTTGTAAAGTGGATCATCATATTCTTCTTCTTGATCTTTTATCATACCACCAGCATTTCCTTGTTCATTGGCATGATTTAAGTTCATAAATCTTTCATCATATTGGGCTTTTTGCTGATTAACAGTATAATTAACTAGTGTTTCTATTTCTTCATCTGAAACGTAAGCGCCTTGAATTCTTTCTGGTGAAATTTCACCCATAGGTAAAAATAACATATCTCCCTTTCCTAAAAGTTTTTCTGCTCCTGTCATATCTAATATTGTTCTAGAATCTATGCTACTAGAAACCGCAAAAGAAATACGTGATGGAATATTAGCTTTTACTACCCCTGTTATTACATCAGTTGATGGTCTTTGAGTTGCTACAATTAAATGAATACCTGCAGCTCTTGCCATTTGTGTAATACGCATAATTGAATCTTCTACTTCTTTGCTAGCAACAAGCATTAAATCAGCTAATTCATCGACAATAACTACAATGTAATACATCTTACTTATTTTGTCTTCATTTGATCTAACTGAATTTTCTTTTTCAACCCAAGCATTATATGTAGCAATATTTTTTACATTTTTTTCACTAAATAAGTCATAACGATGTTCCATTTCCGAAACAATTTTTTGCAAAGCTACACTTGCTTTTTTTGGATCTGTAACAACAGGCATTAATAAGTGTGGAATTCCATTATACATAGAAAGTTCGACTTTTTTAGGATCGACCATAACTAACTTTACTTCATCAGGTTTAGCACGCATAAGAATTGAAGCAATTATACAGTTTATACAAACAGATTTACCACTACCTGTTGCACCAGCAACAAGTAAATGTGGAGTTTTATCTATTTCGGCAAATAAACTTTTGCCCATAATATTTTTTCCTAAAGCAACTAAAAGTTTATTATTAACCTTATTTTGAGGAATATTTTCTAGAATTTCACGTAATGATACTGTGGAAATAACTTCGTTGGGTATTTCAATTCCAACAGTACTTTTCCCAGGAATTGGAGCTTGTATTCTGACATCACGTTTTGCAAGTGCTAATGAAATTTCTCTATTTATACTTAAAAGTTTACTTAACTTAGTACCTGTTTGTAATTCCATTTCATATTGTGTTACAGTAGGGCCACTATTAACTTCAACTACTTTTCCGATAATCCCAAAATCTTTTAAAGTTTTTTCCAACGTTATTATATTATTTTCAATAGTTGCTTGACTATTTGGATTTTTCTTTCTCTCAGGTGGTTTTAATAAAGACAAAGTTGGCAAAACATAATTATTATTTTGTATATGTTGTTCATTGACTACAGAAGAAACATTTTCTTCTTCATTTACTTCTTTTACCTCATTATTCATTCTTTTTAATTCATCTATGCTTGAAACTACAAGTTTAGGCTCATTAGATTCTTCTTTTGGTAAATTATTATCATTAATAATAACAATTGATTCTTTACTTTCTCCACTATCTTCTTGGCTATCAGCTTTTTTATTTTTAGGAATAAATTTTTTACTTTTTTCAAAACCAGTTTTTATTAAATCTACTATTGAAAAACCAGTAAAGAAGCATGTTCCAGTAATCATTAAAATAATAGATACAATTTTTGTCCCTGTTTGATCAAATAATATATTAAATAAAACAGCCAACGAACATCCAATAATTCCACTCCCATATGTAGTAAAAGCAATTCCTTGCTTTATATTTTCAAAAGTTGCCATAATATCGTTTATTGTAGTTTCAAAAATTAAAGATGCATCTCCATTATTTTCTGTAACATATTCAAGATGACTAAATACTAAAATACCAATTGTAACAATTAAAAGTCCAATAAATTTAGTTGACCAAAAAGAGGGTGATTTCCCTTTAAATAAAAGATAAATTCCAAGAAAAAATATAGTAGCTAAAAATAGCCAGTCTAATGTTCCAAATAGAAATATAGCAAAACATCTTGCTAATTTTCCAATATATCCTAAAGGTTTACCTGGCCCAAAAGCCATTATAGACAGAATTATTAAAGCAATTCCATATAACTCTAAACTATATTCAAATTTTTTTTTCTTTTCTTCTTTTCTACTCTTTTTCTTTGCCATCGGTGACAACTCCTATCATTATTACAACAATATTATAACACAATATCTTTTCACATTATAATAAAATGTACATAATTATATAATTATAGTTAAGTTTATCTTTCAATATCCCCTAATTTTACACTTACTAATTTGGATACACCTGATTCCTGCATAGTTATCCCATATAATGAATCAGCATATTCCATCGTTTTCTTTTTATGCGTTATTATTAAAAACTGTGTTTTATCTTTATAATGATCTAAATAATGCCCAAAATTATCAACATTTGCTTCATCCAATGCTGCTTCTACTTCATCAAAAATACAAAAAGGAACGTTTCTAACATTTAAAATTGCAAATATTAAGCTTATAGCAGTTAAAGTCATTTCTCCACCAGAAAGTAGTGTAATACTTTTTAATGTTTTTCCAGGAGGACTAGCTACAATTTCAATACCTGTTTCTAATAAATTATCCTTATCAGTTAATCGTAAATCGGCATTTCCTCCATTAAACAACTCACGAAAAACCTTTTTAAATTCTTCTCTTACTTTTTCAAAAGTTATTTTAAACTCTTCTTTCATGACTTTATCCATTTCTGATATTATTTCAAATAAAGTTTCTTTAGCATTCAATAAGTCTTGTCTTTCGCTAGTTAAAAATTGATATCGTTCATTAACGCTTTTATATTCCTCAATAGCAGATAAATTAACCATACCAATATTTTTAATAATATTTCTATATTTATTAACTTCATCTCTTGCCAAATCAGGATCTAATTCTAAAATATAATTAGCTTTTGCTTTTTCATATGTTAAAGAATATTCTTCACTTAAAGTATTCAAACAACTATCTAATTTTATTTCTAATTTACTAAGCTTTATTTCCAATTCTTTAAGCTCTTTTTCTAATTTATTAATATTATAATTGTTTACTTTATTTTCAGAAGACATTTCTTCTATAATAGAAGAAAGTTTTTCTTTATTTTTTTCTACTAAATTTATATCTTTTACTAGATTATTTTTTTCAAGAACTATTTCATAATATTCCTTAATTACTTTTTCTTCTAATGATGACAAAGAAAAATCTACTAAATGAGTCAAAGAATCCAATTCTTTTTCTAATTCTTCTTTTTTAGAACATAACTCTTCTTTTAATTTTTCTTTTGCATTTACTTGTTCTTGACTATTAATTAAAAGATTTTTCTGTTCATATAATTTCTTTTCATATATTTCTATTTCTTGATCTAAACCTTTTATCGAGTTATTTAAATCATTAATTACTTCTTCTAATTCTTTATTTTTTCTTTTTAAAATTTCTAATTCGTTCTTCTCACTAATAATACTTTTTATATTGTTAATACTTCCACCTGAAATAGAACCACCAACATTAATTACATCACCGTCTAAAGACACAACTTTGTATCTTCTGTATACTGATATACTTATTTTATTAGCTGAATCAAGATTTTTAGCAACTATAACATTCCCTAATTGATTAGAAATTATATTATAATATTTTGAGTCATATTTTACCAAATCAGAAAAAATACCAATATACCCATCAAAAGAACCAATACTATTTAATATATCAGGTTCTATTCCTTTAGGTTTAATTACATTTAATGGAAAAAATGTTGCTCTTCCTAAATTATTATCTTTCAAATAATTAATAGCTACTTTAGCAACTGTTTCATCATCAGTAATAATAAAATTTTTAGTTGATGACAAAGCTACTTCTAAAGCTTTTATATAAATATCATCACATTCTATAACATTAGATAAAGTACCATGAATTCCTTTTATTCTTGGATTATTTAAAATTTGTTTTACTGAATTAGGCATACTTCCATAAGACTCAATATAGTTAGCTAAAGTATTTATTTTTTGAGAAATGTCATATTGTTCACGCTTTTTATTATTGAATTCACTAATGTTACTATTTCTATTCTTCCTGATATTTTCAAGATCTAATTCTAATTTAGTAATATTACTATTCGTATTTTCAATAGAACTATTAGTAATTTCCATATCTTTAATTAATAGCTTAATATTGTTTTCTGTTTGATATATATCTTCTTTAATAGTAGCTATATTACTATGAATTTTACTATCCGTTGCATCATACTTACTACGTTCTTTTATTAATTCTTTCTCACCATTTAGTTTTTCTTCCTTACTTGTTAATTCAACTAGCTTAGAATTATAATCCTTAAGTAGTTTTTCTAATTTTAAAAGTTCTAATTTGTTAGTTGAAAGATTAGTATCCGTATTATTTAATTTTAAATTCATATTTAAAATTTCATTGTTAATATCATCAATTTTTTTCTTTGTTAAATCATATTCATAATTTGTATTCTCAATTTCATAAGAAAGAAGTCCTACTTCAATTGATTCCAATTTTTCTTTATTGTCAATATATTCTAAAGCTTTATCACTTTGTTCTTTAAGAGGATCAAGTCTTATCTCTATTTCATTTATAATATCCAAAACACGATTTATATTAGTTTCTGTTCTATCTAATTTTTTTAAGGCTTCTTCTTTCCTTTTTTTATATTTCAAAACCCCAGCAGCACTTTCAAAAATAATTCTTCTCTCATATGGCGAATTAGATAATATTTTTTGTATTTCACCTTGAGATATAATATTAAAAGATTCTTTTGAAGTTGCACTATCGATTAATAAATCTGTTATATCTTTAAGTCTACATTTTTCACCATTTAAAAAATATTCATTTTCACCTGTTCTATATACTCTTCTTTTAATAGAAATTTCACTATATGGAACAGCTAAATAATTATCCGAATTATCAAAAATTAATGAAACACTCGCTACATTTAAAGCATTTCTAGACTTACTCCCTGAAAATATAACATCAGTCATATTATCAGTTCCACGTAGTGACTTAACTGATTGTTCTCCTAAAACCCAACGTACAGCATCTACTATATTACTCTTTCCACTACCATTAGGTCCTACTATTGCCGTTATCTTACCATCTAAGTTTATTGTCAATTTATCAGCAAAAGACTTAAACCCAGATGCAGATATCTCTTTTAAATACATAACAACACCTTACCTATAATATATACACTTGTAAATTATACTATAGATATAGAAGTTTTTCAAATAAAAAGACATTATAAAATGTCTAATTATCAACTACATTTATATTGCCATATTGATGTCTAATAGTTCCGGTTACAAAATTTGCTTCGTAATTACTTCCTGTTATACTCTTCCAATCAAAACTTCTACCTGTTTTATTTATTATTTTTGTTAGCATGTTAAAATCTTCATATGTAACTTTTTTACAAAATGCATTCAAACCAATTTCTTCTACAGATGTTGGTATAACAACTTCTGTTAGATAACAATTGCCAAAGGCATTATTTCCTATTTTTATAACAGTATCGGGGATTTCAACACTCGATAAATTAGTATAAAAGAATGCATAATCTGATATTTCTTTTAATTCTACACCATTAACCTCTTTAGGTATTATAAGATTTTCATTATTTCCTCCATAACTTACTATTGTCGAATAATCTATTCCTTCTTCTGTCCTTTTATATATAAATGCGTCTTCCTCAGGTAAAGAATTCAAAATAAAAGACATTATTCCAATACTTGTCACTGTATCAGGTATAACAATTTTCTTTATTCTGTTTGCATAAAAAGCATAATCATCAATTTTTTTTAATATTACTCCGTTTTTTTCTTCTGGAATTATAACGTTTTCTCTATTTTTTCCACCATATCCTATTATTGTCGAATAATCTATTCCCGCTTCTGTCCTTTTATATATAAATGCGTCTTCATCTTTTAACTGATTATTATTAAATGCTTTTGAGTTTATTTTGATTACAGAATCAGGTATATTTAATGATTCTAATTGATTAACATAAAATGCTTCTCCATCAATTGTTTTTAAATTAGAAGGTAATATTACACTGGTCAATTTATTTCTACTAAATGCTGCATTTCCTATTGTAACTACAGAATCAGGTATAATAACAGAGGTAAGATTCATTCCAGAAAAAGCTGAAGCTCCGATTGTAGTTAATTTGATACCATTTGCTTCCTCAGGAATTATAATATCTTTATCTGTTCCTAAATATCCAACTATTGTCGAATAATCATATGTTCCATCATTATTCTTTTTATATATAAACCAGTCTTCTTCAGATATTTGATTATTAGCAAAGACATTTCTTCCCATACTTGTTACATTTGATACATCTGGTAATTTTGTTAAATAATTAGTTGAAAATGCCTCATTTCCTATTTTTGTTACACTTTCTGGAATGTCTAAAGCTTTCAAATTATTATTTCTAAAAGCAGCATTACCAATTGTCTTAATTGTGTTTGCTATTTTTACAGAGTTTATTTTACTATCTTCAAATGTATATTCTCCTATTTCTATTACATCTATCCCTTCTATTTTTGAAGGTATTATTACATCTTTTGTACATTTATTATTATATGAATATATAGCAATTCCTTCTTCTTTTTTTGTATAAATATAACAATTTTCTGCTTCCGTTGGTGATAATTCTAAACTAGGAGTTTCTTCTATTAAATTTCCATTTTTATCTATTATTATTATTTTATTTCTATTTTCTATTGCTCTTCTTTTACTTATTGCTTTATATGAATCATTTATTATATCATCAATTGTTATATCTTCTATATCTTTTAAAATTACTTTATATCCAGATTCATCTACGCTTGTCCAATAATAGTCATATCCGCTTCCATTATATGTTACTACTACATATGCATCTAACCACTCTCCAAAAGGACTTTTTCCTCCTTTTTCAAGTCTAATATTATCTATATGTACATAATAAGTTGTATCTGTATCTAAAAATGAATATTCTAAGTTATTTACTTTTTGGGATATTCCACTTTGATACCCTTTTATTGTCGTTATATAAGCATTTTTTCTAGCATTTGTTATATAACTACTTACTGCTGGTATTGCTATTATCATTAATACCCCTAGTATTATTATTACTGCTAATAGTTCTATTAATGTAAAACCTTTTATTTTAGTAAAGTGCCCCCCCCCCACTCGAATATTTGTTTGCATTCATACTTTTCATTATTTTACCTTCTTCCTATTTTATATTTATAAGTTTACAATAAATTTATTTTCTTATCAATATTTTTTATAAAAAAAAAGAACTACTGTTCTTTTAAAATAATTTTATTATATCATTAAATGTTATGTAAACTAGTAACAACAATAATAGTAAAAAACCAATACTATGAATCATATTTTCTACTTTTGGTGATACTGGACTACCTTTTATTTTTTCAATAATTAAAAATAATATTCTTCCACCATCAAAAGCTGGAAATGGAATTAAATTTAAAAAGCCAACATTTACTGATAAAAGAGCAATTAAACTTATTAAATTAGCAAAACCAGTTGATGCTGTTTCACCTACTACTGAATAAATACCAACAGGTCCTGATAAAGTATTTAATCCTAAATTACCTGTAAATAATGCTCCTAAAACAATAAACATTTGCTTTACTAAAGCACCGATTTTTATAAAAGCATATTTAATGGCATTTATAAATCCATACTCAATTTCTTGTTCAAAAACTATACCAAATTTATAGCTAGTAACACCATCTACCTCTTCCTTTATTGGTGTTATTTTATATTCTATTTCTTCACTATCTCTTTTTACAACAAAAGATGTCTCATCACCATTAGAAGCTAATACCATATATATTTTTACATCATCGATTGTTGAAACTTTTTTGCCATCTATTGATACTATTATATCATCTTTCTGAATACCGGCTTCTGCCATAGGATATCCTTCTTCTACCCTAGTTACAACAGGACTCATATTTGGAGATCCAGAAAATAAGCCAATTAAGAATAATAATATTAATGCTAAAATAAAATTATTACCAGCTCCAAAAAACATTATTAAAAATCTTTGCCAGATTGGTTTGTTATATAATTTTTCATTTTTAGGAATTTTTTCATCATCATCTACTTCTTCACCTGCAAGTTGGACATATCCTCCAATAGGAATTGCTCTTATATTATATACAGTACCGCCTTTTTTAGGCTTACTACCCCATATTTTAGGTCCCATACCAATAGAAAATTCATAAACATGAACCCCAAACATTTTAGCAAATATAAAATGTCCAAATTCATGTACTAATACAATAATACCAAGTATTAAAATAAAATATATTAAAGTCATTTTATCCTCCTATAAAATTGTTAAAACTATTAAAAATCCTAAAGTTACAAATATTATACTATCTAATCTATCCAATATTCCCCCATGACCTGGAATTATATTTGAAAAATCTTTTTTTCCAAACTCTCTTTTTATAAACGAAAAAACTAAATCACCAAGTTGACCTAATAAAGATAATAATAACGTAACAATAATAACAGTACCAATATTATATACGTCAATAACACTAATGTAATACATAGTAGCAACAAAAGTCCCCATTAATGTTCCACCTATTAATCCTTCTACCGTTTTATTAGGTGATATAATAGGAGCCAACTTAATTCTACCTACATATTTTCCAGTTAACATAGCAAATGTATCTGTCATAGTAGTAATTAAGAATATGTATATAACATATGATATGTTATATCCTCTAATTAATACTAATAAATTGAATGTTAAACCTATAAATAAAGTTGCACCAATTAAGAATAAAGCATCAGTAAAATCATATTTATCTTTATTTCCAACAAAAACTAAAGGAGCTAAATTTATAAGTATTAAAAATGCCATTAATCGATAATCTAACATATAAAAAGCATCACTCGAACTATAATTATTCATTGTAAAAAATGCTACTAAAATATAGGAGTATAATTCAATACACATAGGTATTTTTCTTTTTCGTCTTCTTATCTTTAAAAGTTCATTTAAAGAAGCTACTGCTAATATTGCCATTAGAATAGCGAAAGATATACCACCTAAAAATAATATTGGTATAAAAATTATAAGCAACAAAATAGCACTAATTATTCTCGTTTTCATTAATAATTCCTCCAAATCTTCTATTTCTTTTTTGAAATTCTTCTATAGCTATATCAAATTCTTTTTCATTAAAGTCAGGGAACAACGTATTAGGAAAATAATATTCAGCATATGAAGATTCCCAAATCATAAAATTACTAGTTCTAAGTTCTCCGCTTGTCCTTATCACAAAGTCAAGAGGTGGTAATACTTGATACATATTTTCACTAACCAAATCTTCATTTATATCATCAATTGTTATTTCATTATTATTAATTTTCATTGCAATTTTTTTAATTGCATCGACGATCTCCTTTTGTCCACTATAATTAAAGCAAATATTAAGAATTCCTTTAGTATTATTTTTAGTATTTTCTTCCAATTCATTCATTGCATTAATAACATCTACTCTTAAATTATCTTTTCGACCGGAAAATAAAACCTTAATTTTTTCTTTCATAAATGTTTTTAATTCATTAGTAAAAAATTTTATTGATAAATCCATTAAATATTCTACTTCTTTTTTATCTCTTTTAAAATTTTCTATTGAAAAAGCATAAATACTTACTATCTTTATATTTCTTTTATATATATGTTTTAATAATTTTTTTAGATTTTTTGCTCCCATCTTGTGTCCAATACTTCTAGAAAGGCCTCTTTTTTTAGCCCACCTTCCATTACCATCCATAATAATTCCAACATGAATAGGCAACTTATTATCATTCATAACATCACCTATAATTATTATATTATATTTAATTGATTACCACAAGAAAAAGAACCATAAGGTTCTAAAAACTGTCAATATTTATTTTTACCTTTTTATTGTCTTTAAGATAACTACTAGCTTGTACAAGTGTTCTTATAGCTTTAGCGTTTTTGCCTTCTTTTCCAATAATACGACCAATATCATTTGCAGATACCATAACTTCAATCAAAATCGTATTTTCATCATCTGTTTCAAATTCTTTTACATTAACATTATCTTTTTCTTTTGCTAATGCTGTTACAATCTCTTTAGTTAACTCTACTAAATCCATACTATTTGCTTTCCTTTTTATTATTTTTTTCTTCAGCAAATTTCTTCATAATACCTTTTTGACTAAATAAATTTCTTACAGTATCAGTAGGAAGTGCACCATAATTAAGCCATTTCATAGCAACTTCTTCGTTTACAGTTACATTTTCATTTGCTGGATTATAAGTACCAATAAGTTCAATATATTGACCATCTCTTGGTCTTCTTGAATCACTTGCAACAATTCTATAAACAGGTTTCTTTTTAGCACCCATTCTAGTTAACCTAATTCTAACTGCCATTTTAATAACCTCCGTTTCCATTTCTTTATAAAGATTATATAATATGTTTTAATTAATGTCAACATAAAAATGTTAACACTAAAAGCATTTTTTTATATAATGTCTACATTATAGAATTGTTTAAATGATTTAAATTTTCATTTATTGCTTCAAATATACATAATAAATTAATTTCTACCTCAATATCTTCAGGTGTTATCATCGATGTATCCATATCACTTAACTTTGAAAATTCTATATTAGAATTTGTAAAGTTTGTTCTTAAAACAGAATTTATAGGTTGTAATTCAACACTTATTGTATTGGTAATATGACTATTTGTTGTTTTTGCTATCATATTTGCTTTGCTAACAGCATCGGCATAAGCTTCTTTTATTAGTAAATTCAAAATTTTATTATTATCATCTTTTAGTCCATAACTAACAGTCAAACTAGGACTATTTTCAAGCATAGAAATTGATTTAATTATTTTAGTTAGCAATTTATTATCGTTATCAATTTTTAAAATTGCTTCTTGATTAAAAATATACCCATCTTTTTCCCAATTTTTAGTAACATCGTTAAAAGATTGACTTTCATTTACTGAAAAATTTTTAGTTTGTAATTTATTTTCATCTAAACCATTATCAATTAAAACTAAACTATTAAAAGCATAAATATTGTTCAATCCTTTACTTACTGCTTCTTGATACGTTTTCCCTTTTTGGGTAAAGAAAATATTTAATATTATTTCATTTGGAGGTACAAATTTTTTAGCTATACCATTAACTTGTATTTTCACAAAACCACCTCGATATTAATTTATGCAAATAAAATTTAATCTTTACTATCATCATTTATAATATCTTTAATAACATAACTAGTGATAAGTAGACCTGCACTTGTGGGTACAAAACTGTTCGATGAAACAATATTACCTGTTTTTATTGGTAATTCACGTGAAGATAATACAGTTATTTTACTTTTAATTTTATTATCCTTTACCCATTTTCTAAAAATTCTTGCTAAAGGATCATTAACAGTTTTTCTAATATCAATAATTTCTAAGTCAGATGGATTCATTTTATTACCTGTTCCCATCGAAGAAATAAATTTTATTTTTCTCGATATTGCTTCTAAAATAATACTCTTTTTAGTTTCTTTAGAATCACAAGCATCAATAATATATGTTGGTTTTTCTTCGTCTAATATAGTTTTTATATTATCTTTGTTTAAAAAAATATCATAAGTTTTGACTATTAAAGAAGGATTAATATCTAAAAGAATCTTTTTTATTACATCTACTTTTTTTAAGCCAATTGTAGAATGATATGCTACTACCTGCCTATTAATATTTGTAATATCCACTATGTCAAAATCAATTAGCACAATATTTTGAACACCGCTTCTAACAAGAGATGTAGCAACACTTCCACCTACTCCACCTATTCCTACTATTAAAATTTTACTATTTTTTATTTCTTCTAAAGATTCTTTACCTATTAATAATTCTAAACGTTCAAACATATAATCTCCTTTTTTGCATAAAAAAATGTCCAAAAGATAGGTGTACGAAAAACCCGCATTCTCGCAGGTGGGTGTCCATACTCAACCCTTAGGATTCCTATTAAAAATAGGCATTCAACACAGGTAGCCGTGGTGAAAAGGTCACCGCGACCACCTTAGGATTCCTATTAAAAATAGGCATTCAACACAGATTGACTCGCTCCGAACTCCCGTATCGTTACTTAGTCGGTTTTAAAAAACACTTCTAATCTCTTAGACATTTATAGTATATCACAAATATAAAGAATAATAAATAGTTTCCCATAATTTTACATAATAATAATGTAAATCTATTGATTATTTTCTTTTTCATGAATCGAATCTATTATATCTTCTATTTTATTGCCATATTCTATCGAAGTATCATAAATAAATTTTAATTCTGGGGTATGTCTTATATCTACTCTTTGACTTAAATTAGTTCTTATAAAGCCTTTAGCATTATTAAGTGCTTCTAATGTTTCTTTTTTTCTTGAATCATCTAATACTGTAAAGTAAACCTTTGCATAGCTTAAATCACTACTTATATCACATCCAGTTATAGTGACAAATTTAATATCCTTATCTTTAACTTCATTATGTAATATATAACTAATTTCTTCTACAAAAGCATGGTTTAATCTTTCAATTTTTATGCTACTCATATAACCACCTCTATACTATAAGTTAAATTTATCTTTTTATCTCCTTTAATTCATAAATTTCAATAATGTCGTTTTCTTTAATATCTTGGAAATTTTCAAGAGTTATACCACATTCCATTCCTTTAGCAACTTCTTTAACTTGATCTTTTTCACGTTGTAATGATTTTATTTTTGTTGTTGCTACAACTATTCCATCTCGAATAACTCTTGCATTTGCTCCATTTTTTACAATACCTGTTTTAACATAACTTCCCGCAATAATTCCAATTTTAGAAAATCTAAATAATTGCCTTACTTCAACTTCTCCAATTACTACTTCCTCATATACTGGATCAAGTAATCCTTTCATAGCATTTTCGATATCTTCTATCATTTTATATATAACATCGTATACTTTAATATCGACACTATATTCTTTTGCGCTATCAATAACAGATGAACTTGGTCTTACATTAAAGCCGATAATTATAGCATTAGAAGCATGAGCTAAAACAACATCACTTTCTGTAATAGCACCTACTCCACCTCTAATAACATCAACTTTAACACCATCAATATCTATTTTAGCTAAACTTTGCTTTATAGCTTCTAAACTACCATTAACATCTGTTTTAAGTACCACACTTATTTCTTTAGCACCAGCTTTTATTGCTCCAAATAAATCATCAAGACTCATTCCAGAACGATTAGTATCTTTTTGTCTTGCCCTTATTTTTCTTTTTTCAGCAACATTTTTTGCTTGTTTTTCAGTTTCAAAAGCCATAAATCTATCACCTGCTGATGGAACTTCACTTAAACCAGTAATTTCAACTGGCATAGATGGTGATGCTTCAGTTAATTCTTTTCCTTTATCATCTTTTAAGCTTCTAACTTTACCGCAGCTAGTACCTACTACAACAGGATCTCCTAATCTCAATGTTCCATTTTGGACTAAAACAGTAGCTACTACTCCTATTTTTTTATCAAGTTTTGATTCTATAACTGTACCAACAGCATACCTAGATGGATTTGCTTCATAATCTTCCATCTCACTTACTAAAATAATATTTTCTAATAACTTATCAATTCCTTCTCCAGTTTTACATGATATATTATTAAAAATAGTATCTCCACCCCAAGATTCAGGTGTAAGTCCGTATTCTGAAAGTTCTGTCATAACACGTTCAATATTAGCTTCTGGCTTATCAATTTTATTTATTGCTACGATAATCGGAACTTTTGCTGCTTTCGCATGATCAATTGCTTCTTTAGTCTGTGGCTTTACCCCATCATCGGCTGCTACAATAATAATGACAATATCCGTAACGCTTGCACCACGAGCACGCATTTCTGTAAACGCTTCATGCCCTGGTGTATCAATAAAGGTTATTTTTTTATCATTATAAGATACTTGATAAGCACCAATTGCTTGAGTTATACCACCAGCTTCACCACTTACTACATCAGTTTTCCTTATTTTATCTAATAAAGAAGTTTTACCATGATCAACATGTCCCATAACTGTAACAATAGGTGGTCTTACAATTAAATCTTCTTTCTTATCATTAATTTCATATTTTTCAAAATTACTAATATCCTTAGATTCTTCTCTTTTTACTTCTTTATCATAATCAAGTGCAATAAGTTCAACAATTTCTAAAGAAAGAGAATAATTTATATTAGCCATTATACCTAATTTCATCAACTTTTTAATTATCTCGGTACTATTTACTGATAACAAATTAGCTAAATCCGATACCGTCATATCTTCTTTATATAGAATGACATTTTCCTCATTTCTATCATCATTTTGCATTAATTTTTCTCTATGCTTATATAATTCTTTTCTTTCCTTTTGAAACTTTACTTTATTATTCTCAATACGTTCAGATTTAGGTTTAAATTTTTGTTTATTAGTAGTATTATCAATATCAATTTTGGCATCACTTATCATTTTTTCTACTTTTTCATCTAAAACTTCATCGTCTAAAACGTCATTATCTGAATTTGTTTCAATTTCTCCATCCAATAAAACAATATCATCTTCTGTCAACATTGTATTTTCATCATCGTATTTAATGTTTAATCTATCACAAAACATTTTAATTTCATCTACTGTTTTATTAACGTCATTTGCATATTCTAATATACTCATCATGATAATCACCTCTTTCTATTTTTCCTTTTTATATTTAACAACTTCAATATTACTTTCCTCTAACATTTCTTTTGACAATGGATCACTATAATCACTATCGTATACAATTCTTTTAATTTCAGCATTTATAAGCATTCTAGCACAAATAGAACAAGGATAAGTATTAACATATATTGTTGCATTTTTTATACTGACACCTTTTATTGCTGCACTTATAATAGCATTTTGCTCAGCATGGACAGCTCTACATACTTCTTGTCTTGTACCTGAAGCAATATTATTATTTTTGCGTAGACATCCTCCATTATCAACACAATGTTTTAAGCCCTTAGGAGCACCATTATATCCCGTAGTAACAACTTGATTATCTAAAGTAATGACTGCACCAACTTTTCTACTTACACAATTAGATCTGGTTGCTACAAGATGGGCCATATTTATAAAATATTCATCCCAATCAGGTCTTTCTTCATTTTTCATTTTTCTCACCATCCTGAATTACTGTCATTATTTCATCATAAATAGAATCTTCAATAACTACTTCCAAATTTCTCTCTAATATTTTACTCTTTTTGGCTTTCAATACAACATCTTTATCTTTTTTAATATATGCACCATGTCCATTCATTTTTCCATTTAAATCTATTTCTACTTTACCTTCTGGTGTTCTAACTATTCTAAGAAGTTCTTTTTTAGGTAATTTTTCTTTTGTAATGACACATGTTCTAAGTGGTATTTTTTTTATTTTCATAATAATACCTCCTAATTTTTAAAATTTATACCCATTTCTCTTGCTTGTTCAGTATTTTTAATATCTATTTTATAATGAGTTAATTTTGAAGCAAGTTTAGCATTTTGTCCTTTTTTTCCAATAGCTAAAGAAAAATTATCATCATCTACTACTACAATAGCCTCTTGTTTTTTAGGATCAGTTATTATTACGTGTAGATTTTTAGCAGGAGCTAAAGCATTAGCAATAAATACTGCAGGATCTTTATCATATTTTACAAGATCAATTTTTTCACCTGATAATTCATCAATAATTCTTGTTATTCTACTTCTTTTTTCACCAATACATGCTCCAATTGGATCAACATTAGAATATTCACTATAAACAGCAACTTTACTTCTTGATCCAGCATCACGTGCTACACTATAAACTAAAACACTTCCATCATTTATCTCTGGTATTTCTAATTCAAAAAGTCTCTTTAGAAATCCATAGTGACATCTTGATAATAAAATAAATAAGCCTTTTCCAGTATTTTCAACTTTACTTACATATACTTTTATTTGTTTTCCCATTTCTATTTTTTCTGATGGGATACATTCTTTTTTAGGAAGTATACCATTACTTCTACCAAGATCTATAAAATAATTATCAACATCCTCTAAAGCAACAGTACCAACTAATAATTCATCTTGTTTATCTCCATACTCTTCCATAATAGAATTTCTTTCAGCTTCTCTTATTTTTTGAATAATAACTTGTTTAGCAGTAGACGCTGCAACTCTCCCAAAGTCTTTAGGTGTTACTTCAGTATCAATAGTATCTCCAATGTTTAAAGACTTATTAAATTTTCTTGCTTCAGTAAGTGTAATATGATAATTTGGATTAAATTCCTCTTTTTCTTCATCATCACTATCATCATTTTCCATTTCATCAGGCACTACAGTTTTATAAGAATATACTTTTATATCACCAGTATTTCTATCAATTAATATTTTAGAATTAGTTAAAGAATTAAAATTTTTCTTATAAGCAGTAGCAAGTGCCAACTCCATTGCTTCAAAAACAACATCTTTTTCTATACCTTTTTCTTTAACAATCAAATCAACTGCTTTTATAAATTCTTTTCCATTCATTTTAATCATCTCCCTTTGATTTAGCATAAACATCTAATATATATTTTTCTTCAATAATATTTTCCTTTTCCAATAAAGGATCTATTATTTTAGTAGCCTCTACCACTTTATCAATATCTATCATTTCTTCACTATCTAAAACTACTCTTAAATAATTATTTTTTCCTTCTTTCTCATATACAACATCATATATATGAACATTTAAATTATCTAGTTTATTACCAACTAAATTAATTACTCTTTCTTTCAAACTATCACCTCATCAATATAAAAGGTGGAAGTCTTCTTCCACCAGTTGCTACGATAATTATATTATAATTATAGACAATTATCAAGTATTTTAATTAGAAAACACTATTTTTTCTTATGAACAAATGTCCTAGTAACATAAAATAAAAAGCATATATAGATAAACACAAATACCCACATTAATATTGTATAAAAAATACCATTTGAATATTTTCCAATTACTGAAGGAATACTACTAGGTAAATATTTACCTATCAGAGCCTTAAGTTCTGGTATAGGAACATTATCTTTAATAAAATCTAATATTCTTAAAAAAATATCAATTATTGCTACAGCATAAACAAAACTAGAAAATCTTCTAAAGAAAAATAAAACCAATAACAATAAAATTATTAATATAGTTAAATCAATATACATATTAAACACCTCTTATTATAAATATAATAACATAAATTTAACTATTAAAATAGATATTTTTTTCTTTTTCTCTAGCTAAAGTTGTCGTTTGTCCATGACCTGGATATATTTTAATATTATCATCATATCTTTTTATTTTTTCGATTGATTTTTTCATTTCAGAAAAATTTCCACCTTCTAAATCACAACGTCCTATATTATTAAAAAAAAGAAAATCGCCTGTAAACATTACTTTATTTTTATAAAAATAATAAGTAACTGAATCATTAGTATGACCAGGAGTAAATATAACATTAAAAGAAAAATTCCCTAATTTATAATTTTCTTCATCTAAATTTATTTTTTCGTATATTGGAACTTTATACTCATTTAATACTTGCTCTAACGCCCCAATATGATCATAATGTCTATGAGTAATTAAAACCCCAATAACTTTATTTTTAATATTGCTTTTAATATTATTAAAATCACTACCAGGATCAATTATCAAACATTCATTATCTTTTTCTAAAATATAACAATTTTCCTCTAAAAATCCTGTTTTTATACATTTTATATTCATATTAATCCTCTATATTTTCTTTTTTAGAATATTTACAACCACAATAATTTTGTCTATATAGATTATAAATATGAGATAACTCAATACTACGTTTATAACCATTTTTTTTCTTAAAATCAGAATAAAGATATTTAATATTGTAAATTTCACTTAATTTTTTTCCAATTTCGTTCAAAACTTTAGAATTTTTATAAGGACTTACAGATAATGTAGTCGTAAAATAATCAAAATGATTATTGGAAGCAAATTTGGCAGTTTCTTCAAGTCTAAGATAGTAACATTTATGACAACGTAATCCACCTTCACGCTCTTTTTCTAATCCTAAAATTATATTTTCAAACTTTTCATTATCATAAGGTGCCTCAATGAATCTTACTGGATTAGCGAAATTTACTCCTTCAATAAATTTTTTCTGCTCGTTCATTCTTTTTAAATACTCCTCTTTAGAAGAAATATTAGGATTATAATAAAAAACCGTTATAAGAAAATATTTAGACAAATATTCAAGTACATATGAAGAACAAGGAGCACAACAACTATGAAGTAATAAGGTAGGTTTTTCATTATTTACTATAATATTATCTATTATTTTATCTAAAATTATTTGATAATTTTCATTCATTTAAATCACCATATTCATTTTAAAACTTTATATATAAAATGTCAAAAAAAAAGCAATTTATACAAAATATTTGCTAATATTTGTTAAATGCTTTTTTAAAGAATTTGTTTTAATTTTTGGTAGAGAAACACCCATTTTCTTAGCATAAGGCTTAACAATCTCTAAAAACCTTTTTTCAAATGGTTCAATTAATTCCTTATCAGTAATTTTTGCTGCTTCTATATTTCTTAAAGTATCAATTAATACTTCTTTATTATTAAAATCTCCAGTTGTTGCTATAGAAAAGTCTATATCAGCCATTCGACAAAGGGCAACATTAGTAGCTAAAGGATAATGTCTAAAACCTCTATTACCATCATCTAAGTCATTAACATAACTACAAATATCATAAGCAAGAGAATTTTCTAAGCCCATTTTTTCTAAATTATCTCTTTCAATTTCCCATAAACCTAAATATGCACCAAAATAAAAATCATCGGATGTATCTAAGCTCTCGATATATCCACATTCTCTTTCTATACCAGCAATTCCTAATTCAACTAATTCATACATATTTTTAAATTTATTGCAATTATATATAGCATCTGATACTCTTTGAGAATACATACTTCGTAGACGTTCATTTTCTAAAATTCTACTCATTCTTTTAGCATGCAAGTGTGTGTTAATATTAACATGAATATTACTATTATTGTAAGTTATATCTTTAGGCAAATTACCATTTGAAGAAATACCAGAAGCAATCAAGGCAATTCTTAAATTATCAGAAATATTTCCATCATCAATACCTATTTTAACACAATTTGTTTTGCAAGAAATTATCTCATATAAAAGAATGTCTTCTAAATAGCTTTTAAACAAGAACAACTGTTCTTTAGTTGGTTTAAATATTTGAGTTATTTGAGCAACTGATGAAATAACTGCTTTTTCTATTTCATTTAAATTATTATAATCATACATAAATGTCCCTCCAATTTGTAGTTGTTATTGTAACAAGCGAAAAAATAATTGTCAATTTAATATATTGCTTATTGCGTTAATAATAGCTAATTTTCCATATTCATATGTAAGGGAGCCTTGCTGATAAGAAATATATGGTTCTCTTATCGGTCCATCACATGATAACTCGATAGAAGATCCTTGAATGAATGTCCCAGCTGCCATTATAACTTGATCCGAATATCCTGGCATATCCCAAGGAATTGGTAGAACATTAGAATCGATTGGAGAAGCATTTTGAATTCCTTGACAATATTTAATAAGTTTTTCTTTATCGTGAAAAATAATATTTTGTACAATATCACATCTATGTTCACTATATTTTGGTTCTACATCATAACCTAATCTTTCTAATACTTTACTAGTAAGAACTGCAACTTTAAGGCTATTAGCAACAACACTTGGTGCTAAAAATAATCCTTGCAATAAGCTCTTATTAATACCTAAAGTAGGTCCTACTTCACGTCCTTCACCTGGCAAAGTTAATCTTTCGGCTGCAAGTGTTATTAAATCTTTTTTTCCTGCAATATATGCACCATTAGGAGCAATTCCTCCACCTAGATTTTTAATTAAAGAACCAACAATTATATCAGCACCAACTGTCAAAGGAGTCTTTTCTTCTGTCAATTCACAATAACAGTTATCAATCATTATTATTACTTCTTTATCTATATTTCTTATAAATTTTATAACATTCTCTAATTTATAAACATCGATACTTTTTCTTGTAGAATAACCTTTAGATCTTTGAATTTCAATAACTTTTACTTTATTATTATTTAAAAATTTTTCTATTTTATCATAATCAAATTCATTATCAATTAAATCAATTTGCTCATATCTTACACCAAAAGATTTCAAAGAACTAGCATTTTCTTTTATTCCGATAACTTCATCTAACGTATCATATGGTTTACCTGTAATGCTTAAAAGAATATCATTAGGTCTTAAAAAAGCAAAAAAAGCTACTGTCAAAGCATGAGATCCAGAAATGAATTGACTTCTAACTATTGCATCTTCACCATCTAAAACCTCAGCAAAAACTTTTTCTATTACTTCTCTTCCAATATCATTATAACCATATCCTGTAGAAGAACTAAAATGAGCTTCTGAAACATTATTATTTCTAAAAGCATTAAGAACTTTCAAACTGTTTTTTTCACATAAAATATTTATCTCATCAAATTGTTCTTTAACTTCTTTTTCACACTCGTTAACCAATTTATATATTTTATTATCCATAATTAATAAGTTCCTCCATCTATTTTTATTACCTCATTATTTATATAAGAACTTTTATCACTAGCTAAAAATAACACTAAATTTGCAATATCATCCATAGTAGCAAATCTATTTAATAAAATATTTTTACTCTCAGAAGAAATAAACTTATTATCTAATGATTCATCTAACTTTAAAATTTTATCTGTCATAATCCATCCTGGTGCAATAGCATTAACATTAATGTATGGTGCGTATTGCTTAGCAAAATTATGAGTCATAGAAATAAGAGCAGCCTTTGAAGCATCATATTCTAAAGTAGTAGGATCAAATTTATCAAATGCATTATTAGAAGATATATTAATTATTTTTCCAGATTTATTATTATACATTTCTTCAGCTATTTTCCTACTAATTAAAAACGTTCCCACCAAATTAATTTCTAATGTATGCATAAACATTTCTTTAGTCTTATCACTAAATTCAAGATTATATTCTACTGCAGCATTATTAACCAAAATATCTATTTTTTTAAAATACTTTATTGCTTTATCTACACATTCACAAATCATTTCTTCATTTGCTAAATCACATTTTAAAATTAAAACATCTACTTTATATTTATCATTTATTATATTTTTTAATTTTTCAGCATCATCTTTACTATTATTATAAGTTACTACTAAATTATATCCTTCATTAGCAAAACTTAAAGACAAATGCTTTCCTAATCCACTTGCACCACCAGTAATAAAAACTACTTTTCTCATTTTAACCACCAAATTTATTATAACAAATTTTAAAATACTTGTTTAATTATTTTAATATAAAAAAAAGCATATATACTATGCTCTTGACACATACTTTCCATCAGCAGTAGAAACTAAGATTTTTTCACCCTCATCTATAAACATAGGAACTTTTACTACCATTCCATTTTCAAGTTCTGCATCTTTCATTGCTGTTGAAGTAGTATTACCTTTAACTCCAGGTTCTGATTTAGTAATTGCATATTCTATTTTGTCAGGTAAAATCATTCCCAATACTTCACCTTCATAAAAAGAAATTATAACCTCTAAATTTTCCTTTAAGAATTTATAATCATCGCCTAACTGTGATTTTTTCAATTCTACTTGATCATAAGTAACCATATTCATAAAATAATAAGTATCACCTTGTGAATATAAAAATTGCATATTTTGCTTTTCTATACGAGCTGTTTCTAATTTAACATTAGTATTATAAGTTGTTTCAACGGTTGTTCCTGTTCTTAAATTTTTTAATTTAGTTCTAACAAAAGCAGATCCTTTTCCAGGTTTTACATGTTGAAATTCTACTACTTGATATAAATTATTGTCTATTTTAATTGTTAATCCATTCTTAATATCATTTACATTTATCATACGATTTCACCTACAATCTAATTACTTCTTTTCTTTGTGAACAGTATGTTGCTTGCATCTATTACAATATTTATTTAATTCTAGACGATCAGTTGTATTTTTTACATTCTTAGAAGTAACATAATTTTCTTCTTTGCAATTTTGACATACAAGAATCTTATCTTGCCTATTACCTACTTTAGCCATTTTATCCCTCCTTGGTTCCTATTGGTATTATATCAAAAAAATAATATTTTGCAAATTTTTTTTATTAAAGATATATAAAAAGTTGCAACATGAGTTATTATAACACAATTATCCATATAATTCAAAGAATTTATTAGCAATTAATCTAGTAACTCTAATATTACCATAACTTCTATTATCACTATCAGAACTTACTATATTAGGAAATGTTACTGCCATAGACATTTTAGGATTTTCAAAAGGATAATATCCTACAAAAGAATTAGTAATGGTAGGTGTATCTATTATTCCATCGTCGTTTGTATCGATAAATGATTCTGAAGTGCCTGTTTTACCAGCAGGAGATGGTACACCTTTCATATAATTTTTTCCAAGACCAGTAGTCATAACTTCTCTAAAACCTAATTGTACTCTTTCAATATATTCTTTTTTAGTAGTAACTTTATTAAGAATTATACTATCTTGTTTATACAAAAGTGTTCCTAAATTACTACCATTATTACTTTCATAAACTTCCTTTAATAAATGAGGTTTATATCTTATACCACCATTTGCTATTGTAGAAATATACTCTGATAATTGCATAGTAGTATAAGTATCATATTGTCCAATTACGTAATTTAAAAGCAAATCTGGCTCACTACTTTTTCCAACATTACCAATTCCATCAATAGGTAAATCTATTTCTGTCTTTACACCTAAACCAAACTCATTAAAAGTTTTGCGATACTTTTTAAACGCTTCTTCAGTATCGGTAAACTTTCCATTATAAGTATATTCATAGCCTGCAACCTTCATTGCTGTTTTAAACTGATATACATTTGAAGATTGACTCAATGCTGTTATATCATTTATTCTTCCCAATGTTGTCCATGAACATTTTTCTGGTTTAGAATATAACTTAATACATTCATCAACCTGATATTCCCCTATTTCTATAGCATTTTCATTATAACCAACTAACATCGAAGCACCTTTAACTACACTTCCAGGAGTTACTGAATTAGTAATTACACCAGTAGTAACATCATAAGTATAATATTCTCCATTCTTTTTAATTACTTGCTTACCGGCCATTGCTAAAATCTCACCTGTATTAGGATCATTAATCACAACATATATATGATTAAACAAATCAGTTCCAGGATCTTTTTTTATTTTAATAATTTCTTCTTCTAGTATTTTTTCAATTTCTTGTTGTAATTCTATATCGATAGTTAAAACAATATCATTACCTCTTTTTCCTTGGCTAATCGTAACAATTTCATTATTATCAATAGTATAAGTACCTTTTTCCCCTCTTAATATATCATCATACTGTTTTTCAAGATAACTTACGCCTACTATATCATTTAAAGAATAACCTTTAGATAAATAATAATCTTTTTCTTCTTTAGATATCTTTGATATATTTCCTAAAATAGATCTAAATGTATCTCCATATGGATACACTCTTTCCCAATCATACTTTATATAAAAACCTGGAATCTTTTCTAAATTATCAGAAATATTTGCAAGTTCTAAATCAGTCAAATTTTCCTTTTTTATTATTTTTTCTTCATATGAATAACCATTATTCATTAAATAATATATATATGCAGCTTTTCTTTTAATATCATCATATTTATTTAATTCTTCCTCATTTATTCTACTCAATTTTAAATAATAAATATCTTCATCGTCAAGTTTTCTATTTTCATATTTCTGCCATTCTTCTTCACTTATCAATTCTTTAGAAACACTAGCATTTTCTATTAACCAATAATCTTTTAACATTCTTTCAGTAAGTTTTGAATAATCTAAATCAATAATTTCACTAAGAAAATTAGCATATTTAATTTCACTTATAGAATCTACTTTATTAGGTTTTAAATAATAAAGTACAGGTATGCTTATATTATCTACAATAACATTATAATTTCTATCATATATTTTCCCACGAGGAACTGTTGCAAAGGAATAAGTATTATTTGTCTTTTCAATTAATAATTTATTATAATAGGTATTTTTTAGTATCGAAATATTAAATATTTGTAATAATATTATTATAAAAGATAAATATATAATAACTTTCAATATATTTAATCTTTTATTAATATTATTTTTTAAATTGTTCTTATTTTTTATTTTTTTCATAACATCACACTAATATTTTGTGTAATATTTAAAAAGTTATTTAATATATTTTAATAGGTGATATTGTGGAATTTATTATTAAAGAATTTGTAAGTAATCTAACAGAAAATGACATAAACAATTTTGCCTTAAAAGAAGGTATAATGTTAGAAAACGAAGAATTAAAAACTATATACATGTATATAAAAAATTATTGGCAAATTTTTTATAAAGAAGATGCGAGTTATTTACTTAAAGAATTAAAAGAAAAACTTAAACCAAATACATATGCTAAAATTGTTGAATTATTAAATAAATACAAAAAGAAATAGAATTACACTATTTCTTTTAATTTTTCATTAAATTTTTTATTTTTTATCATTTCAATTTCTTCTTTATAAGGTGCTTTCTCTCCTATCCAAGGTGTTTCAAGTATTTTAGGAATATTTTCAAGTCTTTTATTATAAACAATATTTATTAAAGTATCAAATCCAATAGTTCCATAACCAAAATTTTCATGTCTATCTTTTTTAGAACCGCTAATATTTTTACTATCATTAATATGAACACAACGAATATAATCTATTCCTATTATTTGATTGAATTCATCTAAAAGCGAATCAAAATTTTCAATATCATAACCACTATCATTTAAATGACAAGTATCTAGACAGATACCTATTTTACTTTTATCTTCTACACCATCAATTATTTTTTTTAATTCAAAAAAATTAGATCCTATCTCAGTCCCTTTTCCTGCCATTGTCTCAAGTAATATTACTACACTATCATTTTGCTTATTAACTATGTTTAAAGCTTTAATAATATTATTAATACCTTTATCGATACCTAAACCGACATGACTGCCCGGATGAAGAACTAAATATTTAATTTTCATTTCAGAGCAGCGTTTAACTTCTTCAATCAAAAAATTTATTGAAAAATTATATTTTTCTTCATCTTTATCGTTAGCTAAATTAATTATATATGGAGAATGAGCTACTATATTCTTTACTTCTATATTGTTATCAACCATTAACTTTACTGCTTCACTTGTTTTTTCAAAAGATATTTTACTTCTAAAAGTATTCTGGGGAGCACCAGTATAAAACATAAAAGTATTACTTCCATAACTAATAGCTTCTCTAACACTTCCTAATAATTGTTCTTTAGAATTAAAACTAACATGACTACCTAATATTAACATAAAATCACCTATAAAAATTTTATTATAAATATTAAAAAAAAGCAACAAAACAAAAAGGATGAATTGATCATCCTTACCTTAATTGAATTTACATTATTTTTAAATTATTTATTTACAATTATCAACTGCAACAATTTCGATTTGTGTGATAGTTTTACCTTCAGCATCGCTAATTACTTCAGCAATACTCTTAACTGAATCAGGTGTTGCAGGTTCAGTCCAAACTTCTCCCTCACCTTCATCTGGTGCTTGCATTAAATAAATTTTATCTGTAGTTTTTTGTGCATATTGAGTCTTTAATGCATCGTAATTTCTTAATTCATTAGATCCAGAAACTACAAGATCACCAGTTTTATCAGCAAGTTCATCTTGGCTTACAAAATTGATTCCTTGATTTGAACCATCTTTAGCTATAAAATAATAATTGTAACTTGTACCACTATAAGTAACACCTACATAAGCATAATCCCATGTATCAGAATATGGAGATACCCCACCTTTTTCAAGTGATACACAAGATAATGTTTCATCATGTCCAACAGGTACTAAATATAATGTGTTAACATCGAAAAATGAAACTTTTTGTGCTTGGTTAACCATATTTCTAGTACTATCAATATAACCTACAGCACTATCTGCAAAAGCACTTTTCCTAGAATTTGAAATATACTCAGTAACACTAGGAATAGCAATAATCATTAAAACACCTAGTATAATGATAACTGCAAGTAATTCAATTAACGTAAAACCTTTTTTATTTATTTTTTTCATTTAAAAATCCTTCCTCTCTTATCTTATAAATTAATTTTATTATATTATTTTTTTTTTGTCAACAAATTAATGGCTTATATTTCATACATTAATATATATTTACAATGTCTCTGTCAAGCATTGTTTTAATATTGTCAACATTTTCAATCAAATCTCTTTCTACATCGGCACCTTTTAATACTAAATCAAATCTATCAGAAGTGTTTAAATCAGTTAATCTACTTAAATTAATTCCTCTATTATAAGCTGCCGAATCGATTTCTAAGTTTTCACACTTTTCATCAGTACAAGAAACCAAATGTGCATAAAAAACGTATTCATAGTCTGTAGTTCCAGTTATTTGTTCTTTAGTTATTGCAACAAAAGATTTTTCTTTTGAATAATAAGTATCATATGGAGACATTTCTAAATTTGCACTTTCTAGATTCTCTAATTTTAATATAACTACGCTATATTGATCTGGATAATTAATAGAAGTATCACTTCTTATTTTATATTCAGCCGAACTAATCATTTGCTTTGCATCTTCAAGAAAAGTTTCTTTTTTGTTCTTATCTATAGTTGACACAATATTCGGAATTGCTATTGTCATAATAACACCTAGAATTACAACAACAGCCAAAAGTTCAATCAAAGTAAAAGCCTTGCTAGATTTCATAACAAATTCACCTACCTTAAATAAAGTATAAACATTTTTATTGAACTTTTCAAGTTTACAATTTAAAATTTTAAATAAATTTCTAATTTTATGCAAACTTATTATTTTTGTTTTACTATATTTATAATTATTTTATTTCATAAAAAAAAAACAATATAGAATTATACTCTATATTATTAGATTAAATTATAAAATTATTACACAATTTCAACTAGTAATTTTATAGCAGTTCTTTCTTCTTCACCTATCATTATATCTGTAAACGACGGTACACAGACTAAATTTTTACCAGCAGGTGCTAAAAATCCTCTACAAATTATTATTGCTTTTATAGCCTGATTTAAAGCACCTGCGCCTATAGATTGCACCTCAACTTTATTTTTTTCTTTAAATATATTTGCTAGAGCGCCTGCAACAGAATTTGGATTTGATTTATTTGATACCTTAAGTGTTTCCATTATTATATCTTCCTTTCTACAATAATATTATGTCTTAAATAATTTTTTATGAAAAAAAATACCATAAATTTTTATGGTATTTAAAATTCTAATTTTTCTATTTCTTCTTTTTCATTAATCTTATTTTCAGGTTTATTTTCTGTTTCTGATACTATTGGTGCTGATACTTCATTTTGAGATTGTGAAACATCTGGCGTAGTAACAGTTTCTGCAGTTTTTGTAATAACTGGCTCATTTAATACTGGTTCTGTATTAGTTTCAACTACTGGTACTGATTCTACTTTTGGTTCAGATACTAAAGTTGTTGGAGTAACAATACCACCTGAATATGCTTCACGAACTGTATTAGTTGGAATTGGCGCTGTATTTTCCAGTGGATTGGCTCCACCATATATTTCTCTTGGCTTTTCTTCTAAATTTTCTTTTTTTATTACAGTTTCTGGATTAGTACCACCATAAACAGTAACTGTTGGTTCACCTTTCACAACAGAAACATCATTCAAATTACTATCGACGGCTGCATCAACTTTTTCTGTTTGTAAAGAACTAACATTTAATTCCTCCGCTTTATTACTATCAACTATATTATCTATTCCAAGTGATTCGGGTTCAACATTATCATTTTTAGTCTCTTCAGTAAAATTAATAGGTTCAACTACTGGTGCTGTTGCACTTTCTTGTAAACCATCAGTTGTTGAAGGAACAACTATTGGGGTAGCTTCACTAGTATTATTTAAAACCGTAGGAGCAGATTGAACCAATTCTGGTTCACTTACAACTGGGATTTCAACTTTTGGAGTTTCCTGAGTAATCACAGGCGAATCATTAACAACTGGTGTTTTTGGTATATTTTCTATCGCTACTGATGTGTTAATGTCAGTTGTTTCAGAAACAGCTTCTTTCTTTTTACCTTTCCCCATGCAAAGTAACACAATTCCAATTATTAAAAATAAAATGCCTACAATAATCAAAATTCCCTCTACTGAAGTAACAAATTCAACAATATCAAAACTTAATAATTCAAAAATATTCATCTCATATCCTTCTTCCCTAATCTATTCTAATAAAATAATAACAAAATTCAAATATAAATGCAAGATTTATTTTACAAAATATTCATTAAAATATTTCCAAGCAGAATCTTTTATATTAGGATATTTTTCAAAAATCATTTCTTTTTTTAAAACTGGATGTATTAATGACAATTTGTAAGCCCATAAAGCAATCTGTTTGTTACTACTATTTCCATATCGATAATCACCATACAAAGGATGATTTCTAGATGCGAATTGCACTCTAATTTGATGATGACGACCAGTAATTAAGTCTACTTCTATTAATGATAAATTCATATTCAAATTTTCTTCAAGTACTTTATATTTAAGGCAACAATATTTGCCATTACTTGACACAATTGTCGTACCATTTTCTTTTTTTAAAAGATAATCTTCAAATTCACCATTTTTTCTTTCAAGCATTCCATTTATGACTGCTAAATATTTCTTTGTAAACTGATGATTTTTTATCATATTTGACATTCTTGATGCCGCCTTAGAAGTCTTTGCAAACACCATAAGTCCACCTACTGGTCTATCTAATCTTTGCACTAATCCAACATAAACATTTCCAGGTTTATTATATTTAACTTTTATATAATTTTTTACTAATGTTAACATATCAATATCATTGGTACTATCTTTTTGACTTAATACATTAGGTGGCTTAACAACTACAATAATATGATTATCTTCATATATAACTTCTAAATTATTCATATGACTCAAACCTTGAACATATTCCACATGGAAGTACTATATTTTTATTTTTTATTGGTAATCCTATCTCCTCAGAATAAATTCTCCCATTATATTTTAATCCAACTGTTAACTTTAAAATATTAGTAAATACTTCTTTTGATAATCCAGTAGTATAAGAATTAATTATAAAAAACAATGGATTATCACTTAACAAATCTGTGCATAACTCTACCAAATTAAATAGATCTTTTTCAATATTCCAAACTTCTTTATTAGAACCACGACCATAACTAGGTGGATCCATTATAATAGCATCGTATTTATGTCCCCTTCTTATCTCCCTTTGAACAAATTTTACAACATCGTCAACAATATATCTTATATCTTCATCTTCTAAACCATTTAGTTTTACATTTTCTTTAGCCCAATCGACCATTCCACGTGATGAATCAACATGAACTACGCTAGCTTTTTTCTTTAAACATGCGACAGTTGCACCACCTGTATATGCAAATAAATTTAATACTTTAATTTTTCTATTAGCCTTTTCTATTTTATTCATCATAAAATCCCAATTTATAGCTTGTTCTGGAAATAATCCAGTATGCTTAAATCCCATCTGTTTAATATTGAATATTAAATCTTTATATTTAACTTTCCAACTATTTGGAGTTTCTTTTAAATTCTCCCAACAACCTCCACCCTTATCATTTCTATGATAATGCGCATTTATAAAATCATATTTTTTAAAATTTACTTTAGTATTCCAAATTATCTGTGGATCCGGTCTTAATAAATATATATTTTTCCAACGCTCTAATTTTAGACCATTTGAAGCATCTATTAATTCATAATCATTCCAACCATCTGCTAAAATCATAATAATCACCATAACAATTATAACATTTATATTATATTATAGAAAGAAAAAAACTATAAGATTAGTCTAAATTCATAAACTCATCATATAGTTTTCTACATTTATCTTTATCCATCTCTGGTATATTTTTACATGGATAATCTATATTCAATTTTTGATATTTTTCTTCTCCTAACTTATGATAAGGAAGAAAATCTATTCTTTCAATATTTTTAATTTTAGTCAAATATTTTTTTAAGTTTTTCAAATAATCAATATTATCCATAATACCAGGAACAATTACTTGTCGTATCCAAACTTTTTTATTTTGCTTATTAACTTCTTCAATAAACTTTTCTGATTCTTCAATTTTATATCCAGTTAATTCATGATATCCAATTGGATCAATATGTTTAATGTCTAATATAACTAAATCAGTATATTTTAAAATTTCTTCATAATGCCCAATACCGACACCAGCAGTATCTAAGGCAATATGAATATCGTTATCTTTTAAAAGTTTCATAGTTTCAATTAAAAATTCAGGCTGTAATAATGGTTCTCCACCAGAAAAAGTAACTCCACCATTATCACTATAATAACTTTTATACCTAACTATTTTATCAACTAACTCTTTTGGTGTATAATTTTTATCTTGCATTTGCCACATTTCAGGATTATGACAATATTTACAACGTAATTTACACCCATTCATAAATATTACTGTTCTAATACCAGGTCCATCAACTAACCCAAAAGATTCAATTGAATTTATACTACCTTTTACCATACTACATTTTTTCGTGGAAAGTTCTTGCTATGACTTCTTCCTGTTGTTTTCTTGTAAGTCTATTAAAGCGAACGGCATATCCTGAAACACGAATAGTCAAAAGTGGATATTTTTCTGGATTTTCCATTGCATCAATTAATGTTTCTCTATTTAAAACATTAACATTCAAATGGTGAGCTTTTTGAATAAAATATCCATCTAACAATGAAACAAGGTTATCAATTCTTTCTTCCATATTAGTACCTAACGCAGAAGGAACAATTGAAAAAGTATTAGATATTCCATCTCTACAGCAATTACAATAATCTAATTTTGCAACAGAATTTAAACTTGCTAAAGCACCACTTTTATCTCTTTCATGCATTGGATTAGCACCAGGTGCAAAAGCTACTCCTTTTTTTCTTCCATCTGGCGTTGAACCTGTCTTAGAACCATAAACAACATTTGAAGTAATTGTTAATACTGATAACGTTACTTCAGCATTCCTATGAGTCTTATGACTTGCTAATTCCTTATACATTTTTTCCAATACTTCTTTAGCAATATTATCTACTCTATCATCATCATTTCCATATTTTGGAAAATCACCTTCTATTTCAAAATCTATAGCTATTCCACTTTCATCACGTATTGGTTTTACTTTGGCATATTTAATTGCTGATAAACTATCAGCTACTACTGAAAGGCCAGCTACACCATAAGCCATAAGTCTATGAACATCAGTATCATGTAAAGCCATTTGCCCTGCTTCGTATGCATATTTATCATGCATATAATGAATTATATTCATAGCATTTGAATATATTTCTGCTACTTTTTCTAACATTTTAAAATAACTTTTCTTTACTTTATCATAATCAAGTACTTCATCTTGCATTATTTCAAAGCCGTCGATTACTTTATCACCTTTAACTTCATCAATCCCACCATTGATAGAATACAATAAAGCTTTAGCTAAATTACAACGAGCTCCAAAATATTGCATATCTTTACCTACACGCATTGCAGAAACACAACAAGCAATTGCATAATCTTCTCCATATATTGGGCGCATAATATCATCATTTTCATATTGAATAGAATCTGTTTCAATGCTCATTCTTGCACAATATTTTTTGAATGTCTCAGGTAAATCTTTACTCCACAAAACTGTTAAGTTTGGTTCTGGGGCAGAATCTAAATTAGTTAAAGTATGCAAAATACGATAGCTTGTCTTAGTAACCATAGATTTACCTTTTTTATTTAGACCACCAATTGAACAAGTTACCCATGTTGGATCACCTGAAAATAACTCATCGTATTCTGGTGTTCTTAAATGTCTTGCAATTCTTAATTTAATAACAAATTGATCTATTAGTTCTTGAGCATCTTTTTCTGTTAATAATCCTTCCTTAATATCTCTATTTATATATATATCAAAAAAAGCATCTACTCTACCTAAACTCATTGCAGCACCATTATTTTCTTTAATAGCAGCTAAATATCCAAAATAAGTCCACTGAATAGCTTCTTTAGCATTTTTTGCTGGCTTTGAAATGTCAAAACCATATTTACTTGCCATATTTTTTATCGCTGCAAGTGCACGATATTGCATTGACACATCTTCACGTAATTGGATAAGTTCATCAGACATTGGCCCTACAAGCTTATTATCCCATTCATTTTTTTTCTGTTCCATTAAATAATCAATACCATATAAAGCAATACGACGATAATCACCAATTATTCTTCCGCGACCATAAGCATCTGGAAGACCAGTTAATAAACCAACATGTCTTGCTTTACGAATATCATTTGTATAAGCATCAAACACACCCTGATTATGTGTTTTTCTAAATTCATTAAAATACTTATCAACATCTTTATTTAACTTATAACCATATGCTTCAAGCTCTTGATAAACCATTCTTATTCCACCATATGGGTTAACAATACGCTTTAAAGGTTCATCTGTTTGAAGACCAACAATTACTTCATTATCTTTATCAATATAACCAGCTTCAAAATTATCAATTCCAGACATATGGTCAACATCAATATCAAGTACATGTTTTTTTAACTCTTCTTTTAATAATTCTTGACATTTATCCCATACATTTTTTGTCTTAGATGTTACAGCTGATAAAAATTTTTCATCACCATCATAACTTTCATAGTTCTCTTGAATAAAACTATCTACATCTATCTCTTTTGTCCAATTACCTTCTTTAAAATTCTTCCATTCTTCTTTCATTCTGTTACCTCCATTAATTATGCATGATTTATGATTATATCATTTTACTACAAAAATTTCTATACTTTTTATCATAATATATATTTTATTATTTATTTGTATTTTAATACTCATTTAGAATTATCTTCTAAACATTTTTTAATTTTTAAGGCAATTTCTTCTTTGCCATTGAATAAATGAGCAATAGATATATTATTATTAAGAGTATTTATAATATTTGCCACTTGGTTGGAACAATCAACTGGAAAGAACCATTTTTCTTTTTTTACACTATCAGGAACATAAGATAAATTTGTAGAATAAATCTTACTAAACAATTTATTTTTATAAGCTTCTTTAAAAATTTCAATACCTTCTGTAAATAATGCAAATGTAGTAACCAGAAAAATGTTTCTAGCTCCTTTTTTCTTTAATTCTTCACAAACTTCAATCATTGATCCACCACTTGCAATCATATCGTCTACAACAATAACATTTTTTCCAACCACATCATCACCCATATATGCATGACATATAACAGGATTTTTACCATCTACTAATTTGCTATAATCTCTTCTTTTATAAAAAAGTCCAACATTACACCCTAACATATCGGCATAATATCTAGCTCTTTCCATAGCTCCAGTATCTGGACTAATAACCAAAAGATTATCTATACTATCAAGTTCATTTTCTACTATTTTATCTAAAATAGTATGCGTTGGATAAAAATTTTCAAAAGGAAGAGTCGGTATTGCATTACAAATATTAGAATCATGGGCATCAAATGTAACAATATCATTTATACCTAATCTTTCAAGCTCCTGAAGTGCCATAGCACAATCTAAAGATTCTCTACCTTTTCTTCTGTGCTGCCTAGATTGATATAATAAAGGCATAATCAATGTTATTTTATTAGCATGTCCAGATATTGCACTTATTACTCTTTTTATATCTTGAAAATGTTCATCAGGTGCCATGAAATGTTCTTTTCCATGAAGCATATAACTTATACTATAATTACCAACATCTGTTAAAATAAAAATGTTTTTTCCTCTTACTGTTTCATTAATTTTAACTTTTCCTTCACCATTTTGAAACCTACTAGCGGAAACATTTATCAAATAATTCTCATTACTTCCATTTATTTTTTTTAAATTATTATCCAACAAGTTTCCAAACTCTTTCATCGAATCCATAACTATTATTTTTAACTCACTATTACTCATAAAACCTCCACTACTTCTATCAAAAAAAGGATTTACTTTTTAAATTTTAGTTGATCCCTATTAATATAAGTTATAATTACCAAATACATAAATGGCAATATAGCATAAGCATTAGCACTAAATAGGGTAATGTATTTTAATCCAGATACAAAAGCTGAATCATACAATATAAAATAATGTAAAATTGAAGCTACGATTGATACTAAAAAAAATATTACCAAATTAACAACTTCTAAGACCCTATCGTTATGTTCCATAATATATTTTACAGTATAATATGCGTAAGTTGTCATAAGAATTAATTGTGTAAATAAAACCATATAAATTGATAAGTCAGGCTTTATTACGCGTGGTAACGTATCGAAGAACAAGCAATTTACATTTGCTAAGACACTACATTCTGTTACTTCCCCAATAGATTTTAATTCATAAAAACTAACACAAATATAACTTAAAAGTAAAAACATAAGTGAAAATGCAATAAACATAAGCAATGATTCTTTTCTTTTTCTTTTTGCTTTAGCATCTTTTAATAAAAGCACTGTAGGTATATAAACTACAAAGAAAAATACTGATATTAAAATTATCATTAAAATAGTAATTTCCATAAAATTCCTCCCCTTACTATCTTTATAATAATGTTATATCATATAATAAAAAAATAAACAAATAAAACAATTATTTTTTTTAAACTTTTACATTTACTTTCCAAAAATTTTTTTCAAATTTAAACTTGCTGAATATATGTACTTTTTTTTAATTTTCCTATTGTTTTGCAACAAATTAATAGCTTCTTTTAAAGTACAATTGTTTTTAACAATTGTATCTATTAATAATGCCTCAATACTAAGTAATTTTTCTTCTTTTTGTTCATTATATATTTTCTTTTCTTTTTGCAATATAACTACATATTCGCCTTTTTCAATTTTTTCATCTTTTTTTAAAATTTCGAGTACATCTATTATTTTTCCAAAAAAGCCTCTTTCATGAATTTTTGTCAAGTCAGAAGCAATAAATATTAAAGAATCCTCAAAATTCTCGTTTAATGTTTCAATTAATTTCAATAAACGTTTCGGTGATTCATAAATTACAAATGTATTTATATCACTATTTTTCATTTCTTCCAATTTAATTTTTAACCTTTTGTTATCAGTTGGAAGAAATCCATAAAATGAAAAGTTTGAAGTATCCAATCCAGAAATTGATAATGCCGTTATTATAGCTGATGGTCCTGGTATTCCTATAACGTTTATTTTATTTTTTCTGGCTAATTTAACTAACTCATATCCTGGATCAGAAATGCAAGGAGTACCAGCATCAGATACTAATGCCACATTATTACCTTCAATTATTTTTTGAATTATAGCGTTACTTTTACTTTTTTCGTTAAATTTATGATACGAAGTCATACTTTTTTTAATTCCATAATGATTTAATATCTTTATAGTATTACGTGTATCTTCTGCCGCAATAAAATCACAATTATTTAAAACATCTAAAACTCTTTTAGATATATCATTTAAATTACCAATAGGAGTTGCAACAACAAATAAAGTTCCCATACTTTTATCACCAATATAATTATATCATGCATATATTAGAACTAAAATAAAAATGTCAATCTCAAAAAAACTTAATTGACATTTTTACAATTTAATTATTTGTTAGAAAATGAAGGTTTTATATAGAAAAACTACATGCACAAGACTAAGCGGAAGGAAAGGCTACTGTAAGAATGCCCGTTGACGCTGTAGAAATAGAACGCACCAACCCCAGAAACGCCGTTAAAGTAGCCCCCACGGTAGAACCAAGGGTTGCCAGAGAGAACGAAATATGCAGAATCATTATACCATGATGATTTATAACTATAAAATGGTCCCATCTCTCCTGTTCCATCTCCTAATATTCTTCTAGAATGATTACTATAATTTGTATCGTAATTATAAACATCATAATACTTGCTCTCTGGAAAATCTATCCCATCTGTTATACTACTTCCATCATATAATGTTCCATTAAATCCTGAATTTAAAGTAGAATTGTACCCTGACATTAAATCGCCATTTGCATCTTTCATTACTCCCATTACATATTCATGTGTTCCTCCTGACATATCATATATTCCTGTTATATTTCCTGTCGTACTTGCTAAATAACCCGTAGGAGTGTTCCACATTGCAACTTCTGTTGTACTTTCGCTTCCATTTTCTACTGTTGAGGCATACCCTGTTAAATTACCTGAATGATTATTTATCCTTATCTCACTATTTATTCCGTATATAGAATGTGATAAATATGCTACTGCTCCCCATTCTGTATTCTTCATCATATGAGATTCTAATTCTCTTTGATAATTATAACTTACTGTAAAGGCATTAGCTGGTTGTATATTTCTCCAACTGTAGACATTTGGTTTTACTATTACTTTATCTACTTCTGTTGTATTATTTTCTGCTTCAGTTTTTATTGTTGCTCCACTATATCCGGTCTCAAACTTTCCTACCCATAGTCCATTTGTATTGAATGCTAAGAAAGCTGGATGGGTCATATAATCTCCTACTTCACAGTTTCCACTTTCTCCAGACACTCCAGGTGTTGTACATTCTCCAGAAACACTATCAGTAGTATTTATTGTTCCGAATTTTATATCTATTGAATGTACTTTACTTGCATCTATTCCTGTATCACTTGTATAATTTCCTAAATCCCATAACTTATAACTATACTTCGGTATCCATACAAAATAACTCTCTATTTCTTC
>CALVZC010000001.1 GCA_944372425.1 uncultured Bacilli bacterium | reverse complement strand
GTAATATTAAAAAATGAAAATAAAGAATATGTTAGTGGAGAAATAATACCAGAAGAAGAAATAGAGAGTTATTTTGTATGGATACCGAAGTATAGTTATAAGTTATGGGATTTAGGAAATTATACAGATTGGACAGAAATAGATGAAAATAAAGTACATGCAATAGAAATAAGATTTGGGACAACAAATACTACTGATAGTGTTTCTGGAGAATGTACAACACCAGGAATATCAGGAGAGAGTGGAAACTGTGAAGTAGGAGATTACATGACCCATCCAGCTTTTTTAGCATTTAATACAACAGGGATGTGGGTAGGAAAGTTTGAAACAGGATATAGTGGAGCAACAAGTGTAAGTGAAGCAGAAAAGAACACAACAGAAGTAGATAAAGTAATAGTAAAACCGAATGTATATAGTTGGAGAAGTATACAATTATCCAATGCCTTTACAGTAAGTTATAATTATAAAAGAGAGTTAGAATCCCATATGATGAAGAATACTGAATGGGGAGCAGTAGCCTATTTATCACATTCTATATATGGAATAAATTATGAAATAAGAATAAATAATAATTCTAATTTTTTAACAGGATATGCCGCAACAACAGAAAATGGAAGTAGTAGTACAACAAATGTCGCAATGTGGAACACTCCTACAGGTTATTTAGCAAGTACAACCGGGAATATAACAGGAATATACGATATGTCAGGTGGAGCTTACGAATATGTAATGGGAGTAATGAAAGATGCAAATGGCAATTTAATGTCAGGATACAGTATAATTGAAAATTCAGGATTTAATGGAACATTATCTGATGGAAATATTATAACAGATGGAACAGATTTTCCAGAAAGCAAATATTATGATGTTTATGATTATGGTGATAGAACCAACTATTCACGAAGAATATTAGGAGATGCAACAGGGGAATTAGGACCATTTCAAAGTGAAAAATCATCATGGTATAATGATGTTGCATATTTTACTCTATTTACCTTACCTTGGTTTTATCATGGAGGTAGCCATATTTATGGTTATATTGCCGGTGCACTACATTTTAATAGTGGTAAGGGGCAAGCATATAGTTATGACTCCTTTCGTTTGGTTTTATCCATATAGTATTTCAACAAGTGGAAAAGATTAATAATAAATTTTGCTATTTAACAAATAAACAACAAATTTAATAATAAGAAAATAAGCTAGTTGCTAAATATTGCAATTAGCTTTTATTTTTATAATATTTTTTTTCAAAAAAATTAGCAGTCATATATTGACAAGTGCTAAGCATAATATTATAATGTATTTAGCACTGTAAAAAAAGAAGTGCTAGGAGGTGTTTCGTGTTAACAGATAGACAAAATGAAATTTTAAAGCTTATTGTCTTAGAATATATTAATCTTGCTAAACCTGTTAGTTCTAATTTAATTTGTGATAGATTGAAATGTTCTAGTGCTACAGTCAGAAGTGAAATGGCTGAATTAGAAGAGTTAGGATTATTAGAGAAAACACATACATCAAGTGGAAGAGTACCTAGTGAAAAAGGTTATAGATATTATGTAGATAACTTGATGAAACTTAAAGAAATAAGCGCTGAAGACATGTTAAAATTGAAATTAATATTTAATAATACGCAACTAGAATTGTCAGATTGTCTAAAAAAAAGTTTAGAAATTGTATCTGATATTACAAGTTATACTTCAGTAGTTCTTGGAACTAAATCACATGATAATACTTTAAAAGAAGTTAATATTGTTCCTTTAACAGATAATTCTATGATTGTTATTGTAATTACTGATAAAGGATTTGTAGAACATAAAACTATTAATGTTGAAGGAATAAGCTTAGAAGAAATAAAGAAAACTGTTAATTTAATAAATAATTTAATTGTTGGAACACCTATAGATGAAGTATCATTAAAATTAGAATTTGAAGTTAAGCCAATCATTGGTAATTATGTTAAAGAACATGAAAGACTTTACAATGTTTTCTATAATGTATTTACTAATTTTACAACTACTAATATTGATGTTGTTGGAAAGAAAAATATCTTAAAACTTCCAGAGTTTAGCAATGTTGAAAAAGTAAGAAATATAATGGATAAATTAGATGATAGTAATATTGAAAATATTGTAGAAAATGATGATGATAATAATATTAAAATTTATATTGGTAAAGAAAGTAATATTGATGATGATATGACAATGATAAAAACAAAATATAAAACTGATAAAGAAGAAGGTACGATTGCTATTATTGGTCCAAAACGTATGGAATACGATAGAGTTGTTAATTTATTAGAGTTTATTAAGAATAATATTGAAAATAAATAAGGAGATAATATGGAAGATAATAACAAAAAGGAAGATGAAATTAAAAATGAAAATAATATGTCTAGTACTAATAATGCAGATATTTCTAATGAATGTATTTGCAGTAAAGGAAATGATTGCACTTGTAAAGATGATGAATTAAAAAAGTTAAAAGATACCATTATAGAAATGGAAAATAAATTAAAATATAATCAAGCGGAACTTATAAATTATCGAAAAAGAAAAGATGAAGAGACTGCTAATATGTTAAAATTTGCTAATCAAGATTTGATATTAGAATTAATTCCAATAGCTGATAATTTTGAAAGAGCAATAAAATTTGATGATTATAACTTGAACGATGAATTATCTAAGTTCTTAGCTGGTTTTAAAATCTTATATTCACATTTAATGGAAACATTAAAGAAATTTGGAGTAGAGGAAATTGAAACAGTTGATAGGCCTTTTGATCCAAAATTACATGAAGCATTAATGGTTGGAAATGACAAAGAAAAACCAGATGATGTTGTAATTGAGTGCTTATTAAAAGGTTATACATTAAAAGGAAAAGTCATAAGACCTGCAAAGGTCATGGTAAATAAATTAGATTAAGAAAGGATTTGATATATATGAGTAAAATAATAGGTATTGATTTAGGTACAACTAATAGTTGTGTCGCTGTATTAGAGGGTGGGGAAGCTAAAGTAATTCCTAATCCTGAAGGAGGAAGAACTACTCCATCAGTAGTTGCTTTTAAAAAAGGAGAAAGAATAGTTGGAGATGCTGCAAAGCGTCAAGCTATTACTAATCCAAACACTGTATCTTCTATTAAGAGATTAATGGGTACAAATAAAAAAGTAGAACTTGAAGATAAGAAATATTCACCAGAAGAGATTTCTGCTATGATATTGAGTTATATGAAAGATTATGCAGAAAGCTATCTTGGTGAAAAAGTAACAAAGGCTGTTATAACAGTTCCAGCATACTTTAATGATTCTCAACGTCAAGCAACTAAAAATGCAGGTAAAATTGCTGGTTTAGAAGTTGAACGTATTATTAATGAACCAACTGCAGCTGCTTTAGCATATGGTCTAGATAAGCAAGAAAATACACATACAATTTTAGTATACGATTTAGGTGGAGGTACATTCGATGTATCAGTAATGGAACTAGGTGACGGTGTTTTTGAAGTAAAAGCTACTGCTGGTAACAATCATTTAGGTGGAGACGATTTTGATCAAAGAATCATGGATTACCTAATTAGTGAATTTAAAAAAGAAAATAAAGTTGATTTGTCTAAAGATAAAATGGCAATGCAACGTTTAAAAGAAGTAGCTGAAAAAGCTAAAAAAGATTTATCAGGTATGACATCTACACAGATTTCTGCACCATTTATATCACAAGGAGAAGACGGACCACTACATCTTGATATGACTCTTACTCGTGCTAAATTCGAAGATTTAATTAGTGATTTAGTTGAGTCAACTCTTGACCCAGTCCGTCAGGCTATCAAAGATGCTAAAATTAAAAAATCTGATATAGATAAAGTATTATTAGTTGGAGGTTCAACTCGTATACCAATGGTTCAAGAATTAATTAAGAAAGAACTTGGTAAAGAACCATCTCGTGAAGTTAATCCCGATGAAGTAGTAGCAATGGGTGCAGCTATTCAAGGTGGTGTTTTAACAGGAGAAGTTAATGATATTGTATTACTTGATGTTACACCTTTATCATTAGGATTAGAGACACTTGGTGGAATAATGACTGTTTTAATTCCAAAAAATACAACTATTCCTACTAGTAAAAAGCAAGTATTCTCAACAGCAGCAGATAATCAACCAGCTGTAGATATTCATGTATTGCAAGGTGAAAGACAAATGGCGGCTGATAACAAAACATTAGGAAATTTCCAATTGTCAGGAATTCCAGCAGCGCCACGTGGTGTTCCACAAATTGAAGTAACTTTTGATATTGATGCTAATGGTATAGTTAATGTTAAAGCAAAAGACCTTGGAACTAATAAAGAACAAGCAATTACTATTACTGCAAGTACTAATTTAAGTGATGAAGAAATAGAAAAAATGGTAAAAGAAGCCGAAGCAAATAAAGAGGAAGATAAAAAACGTAAAGAAGAAGCTGAATTAAAAAATGATGCTGAACAATTAGTTTTCCAAACTGAAAAATCATTAAAAGATTTAGGAGACAAAGTTGACAAAAAAGAAAAAGAAGAAGCTGAAGATTTAATTAAAGATGTAAAAGATGCTTTAGAAAAGAATGACATTGATGAAATAAAAGAGAAAAAAGAAAAACTTGAAGAAAAAGCAATGGCACTAGCAACTAAGGTATATGAAAATATTCAAAAAGAAAATGCTAATACTGAAAACAATGCAGATGATGTTGAAGAAAAAAAAGATAAGAAAAAGAAAAAAGACGACGATGTAACTGAAGCTGAATATGAAGAAAAATAATTAGGAAGAAGTTCTAGTTTTATCTAGAACTTTACTTCTATAAAGGAGAAAATATGAATAAAATAAAAGCTAGAAGTGAAGTAGATAATAAATATAAATGGGATTTATCTCAAATATATAGTAGTTTAGATGAATTTAATAATGATTATAAAGAAGTTGAAAGTAAGTTGAAAAAATTAGCTAGTTATGAAAATACGATGTTAAAAAGTGCTAAAAATTTATATACTACTACAACGGAGATATTAAAAAATTCTAGAACTATCGAAAAATTGTATGTCTATGCCCATCTTATGTATAACGAAGATATTACCAAATCTTCTTCAATTGAACTTTTGAATAGAATAGAGAATTTAAATATTAAATTTAGCCAAATCGTTTCATATTATGATTCAAAACTATTAAGTTTAGATTATAAAAAGATTGAAGCTATGTATGAAGAATATCCAAAACTAAAGGAATATAAAACTTATTTTGAAAAAAGTTTCCGCTATAAAAAATATATGTTAAGTGAAGTAGAAGAAAAATTATTAGCAAAAATGCAAAAAGCTATTGCAGATAATGAAATAATTTTTTCCAACTTAACTGATTCAGATATTGACTTTGGTTACATTACAGATGAAGATAGTAATAAAGTTGAACTTACTAATACAAATTTTTCCTTATTTATAAAATCTAAAGATAGGCGTGTAAGAAAAGAAGCATTTACAACTCTTTATAGAGTTTATAAACAATACAAAACAACTCTTTCTAATTGCTTAGAAAAAGAAGTTAAAACTATTGCAACATTAGAAAAAATAAGGGGATATCAAAGCAGTTTAGATGCTGCAATGTATTCTAATGAATTACCTATTAAAGTATTTGATTCTTTAATAGAAAGTGTTAGTAATGGTTTAGATCCACTTTATAAATATTTTCGTTTAAAAAAAGAAATTTTAAATATTAAAGATTTTCATATTTATGATACTTATGCAAATTTAATTGAAAAATACGATAGAAAATATAGTTACGAAGATGCTCAAAAAATTATTAAAGATGTTTTAAAGGTTTTTGGTAAAGAATATTCTTCATATGTTGATAAAGCTTTTTCTGAGCATTGGATAGATGTTATGCCAAATAAAGGGAAAACAGGTGGTGCTTTTTCTGGCGGTGGATATGATACTAATCCATACATTTTAACTAATTTTCAAGAAGAATTTAATGATGTGTCTACTTTAATTCATGAAATAGGACATTCTATACATAGTTATTATTCAAGAAATAATAACCCTTATGTATATAGTCAATATTCAATTATAGTAGCAGAAGTTGCATCAACTGTTAACGAATTATTACTTGCAAGATATATAATTGATAATTCAAAAGATATTGAAGAAAAACTTTATGTAATGGATAGGCTTATGAGCTTATTTAAATCTACTATTTATAGACAAACTATGTATGAAGAATTTGAAAGATTTTTATATGAAAAAGTAGAAAAAGAAGAAAGTCTTACTTCAGATATTATGTGTGATGAATTCTATAAATTAAATCAGAAATATTTTGGCAATGATGTAATTATAGATGATGAAATTAGATATGAATGGGAGAGAATGCCTCATTTATATTATAATTTTTATATGTATAAGTATGCGACTGGTTTATCATCAGCTTGTTATATTGTTAATTCTATTTTGTCAGGTAAAAAAGATGCTGTTAAAAATTATATTGAATTTTTAAAACAAGGTGGAAGAATAGCTCCAAACGAGCAATTGAAAATTACTGGTGTTGATTTAACGAAAAAAGAAGTATGTGATAATGCAATTAAAATGTTTTCTGATTTAGTAGATGAGTTTGAAAAAACTTATAATGAGTATAAAAGAAGTGGTGGAGGAAATGAGTAAAAAAGATTATTATGAAGTCTTAGGGGTATCGAAAGATGCAACTGAGGCAGAAATTAAAAGTGCTTTTAGAAAATTAGCTAAACAATATCATCCAGATGTTTCAAAAGAAGCTAATGCAGAAGAAAAATTTAAAGAAATTCAAGAAGCTTATGCTGTTTTATCTGATGATACAAAACGTAAGCAATATGATCAATTTGGGCATGCTGCTTTTGAAAATGCTGCTGGTGGTTATGGTGGAGGCTTTGATGCTTCAGGATTTGATTTTAGTGATATTTTTGATAGTATTTTTGGATCTGGATTTGGTTTTGGTAGTTCAACTAGAACCAGTTCTGCAACCAGAGCAAGAGATGGTAGTGACCGTTTAATGCGTATAAATTTGTCTTTTGAAGAAGCGGTATTTGGTTGTGAAAAAGATTTAAAATTGAATGTAACAGAAGTTTGCGATGAATGTCATGGAAAAGGTGGCTTTGAAGAAGTAACTTGTTCTAACTGTCATGGTAGTGGATCAGTAACAACGGAACAAAGAACTTTATTTGGAACTTTTATGTCAAAAACAACTTGTAGTAAGTGTCATGGAAAAGGTAAAACCTATAAAGAAACTTGTTCTAGTTGTCATGGAAGTGGCACCATTAGTAAAAATAAAACAATTACTGTTAGCATTCCTAAAGGTGTAGATACTGGTAATAGGTTAAGATTATCTGGAAAAGGTGAAGCTGGTATTAATGGTGGCGCTAATGGAGATTTGTATTTAGAATTTGTTGTTTCCGAACATGATTTTTATCAACGCGATGGAGATGATCTTTATTTAAAAGTGCCAATTACAATTACAGAAGCTGTTTTAGGATGTAAAAAAGAAATTCCAACAATATATGGTAATATCAAATTATCTATTCCAGCCGGAAGTAATAGTGGAGATAAGCAAAGAATAAAAGGTAAAGGAATAGATAACGAATCGGCTAGAACTAAAGGTGATATGTATATTATATTAGATGTTAGAATTCCTAAAAAATTATCTAGAGATCAAAAACGTCTGTTTGAATCACTAGATGATACTGATTTAAGTGATAACAGAATTGATTCCTTTGATAAATTTACGAGATATAATGATTAATTATAAGTATATACTTATTTAGTATATGCTTTTTATTTGACAAATTATTTTTATAATTTTATACTTATATTAAATATTATAAATTGGATGATAATTATGAAATTTAAAAAAGCAAATAAAAATATTAATGAAAAAGTAATAAAAATTAATTTTAATAAACCTTTAACAGATAAGATTTATTATAATTTTTTAAAAAAAATTTATATATTACGCTTTTTATGTAAAAATAAAAAACTATGTATAACTTTAAATAATAAAAAAATAAATATAGCTAAAGAAAAAGATCAACGAATTATTAATATATATCATATTGAAAAAGCTATTAATATAAAAGATAAAAAACAACGTTACGAATATATATATGATGTCGTTTGTAATTATTTAGATGAATCATTTCAAAAAGGAAATCTATGTGAATTTATAAATAATCAATGCTTAAGTGATCGTAATAAAAAATTTAAAAAAAGCTGTGGGTGTTGCTGTGAAAACAATAACAACCTATGTGAATATTTAGAAAATGATCATTGTACTATTAAATGTATAAGTTGTAAATTATTTACTTGCCCAGCATTAAAAAGAAATAGAATAAAATTTCGTATTAAAGATATACCTTTATTAAATTATTTTTTTAATCTAAGACAAAAAGAAGTGTTAGTATATACATTTTTTACACCAAAAGAAAAAATAATAGAGAAATTAATTAAATTTAGATTATAAATATCATATTAATCTGTTTAAGGGGGAATGTTAATTTGCATTATATTTTATTATATCTTTATTCTTTAATAAAAGCATTAGCAAGAATTGGAAAAAAATAAATTAATAAAACTCACTATTTTGATTCATTTTTTATTTTATCTATTGATTCTTTAATTTGTTTTAAATTTCTTTCATATTGAGATGTAGTTTTAGGTTCATAATAATTCTTTTTTCTTAAATTATTAGGTAAATATTCTTGTACTACAAAGTCGTTTGGATAGTCATGTGGATATAAATAGCCAATAGCAGTAGAATTAATATGGGTTGGAACTTTGTCACATTTTCCAGTTCTAACATCTTCTAAAGCTTTATTTATCGCTAAATTAGCTGAATTTGATTTAGGGGACAGCGCCATTTCAATTACTATTTCTCCCATTGGTATTACAGCTTCTGGAAGACCTACTAATTCGGATGCATTAATAGCAGCATTTAGTCTTGGACCTATATTTGGATTTGCTAGTCCAATATCTTCATAGCAGATAACACTAAGTCTTCTATATATACTATCCAAATCTCCAGCTTCTAACAATCTAGCTAAATAATGCAAAGATGCATTTACGTCGCTTCCTCTTATAGATTTTTGAAAAGCACTTAAAACATCATAATGGCCATCTTCATTTTTATCATGAAAAAAAGCCGGCTTATTATTAATCTTTTTTATTGTATCGATAGTAACTATTTTATCATTAGTAGAAAAAAAAGAAATTTCTAATAAATTATAGGCATATCTTAAATCATTACCAGAAATAGCTGCTATGTATTTCAATGCATCGTCATCTATTACTATTCCTTCCAAGTCAGGATGTTTAATTGCTCTTTTTAATCCTTCAATAATGTCTTTTTCTTCTAGGGGTAATAATTCAAATAAATGGCATCTACTTCTAATTGCAGGATTTATTTTATGATATGGATTACTTGTTGTTAGACCAATTAAAGTTATTAATCCACTTTCAATTTGTGGTAATAAAAGATCTTGTTTATCTTTATTTAATCTATGAATTTCATCCATTATTAATACAATACCATCATACATTTTTGCTTCTTCAACTACAATATCAAAATCTTTTTTATTATTTATAGTTGCATTTAAAAATCGATATCTAACATTTAAATCTTTAACTATTGCATTAGCAATTGAAGTTTTTCCAATTCCTGGCCTACCATATAAAATCATTGATGGTAGCTTTTTGTTTTTTATTAAGTTTCTTAATATTTTATTTTCTCCTAATAAATGTTTTTGACCAATTACTTCATCTATTGAGTTAGGTGCTAATTTTAGTGCTAAAGGTTTTTCCATAAAAATCACTCTTTCATAAAAAATTATATCAAACATTAGTTTAGCTTTCAATATATATATTTGACAAAATTACTTACAAATTATATGATATTTATATATATTAGTAAAGGTGTTATATGAATGAAAATATTAATGAATATATAAATTATTTAGAGTATGAGCGAAGATTAACTCAAAATACTTGTATATCGTATGAAAGAGATTTAATTGATTATATGTTATTTTTAAACCAACAAAATATTAATTTAGTAAAAGAAATTTCAAAGAAAAATATAGTTCAGTATTTAGAATTACTGAAAAAAGAAAATTTAAAAACAACATCAATAGCTAGAAAACTGACTTCAATAAAAAATTTTCATAAATATCTATACGCTATTGGAAAAGTTAAAGATGATGTTGCATTAACAGTCGAAAGGCCTAGACTAGAGAAAAAACTACCAAATGTATTAACTATTGAAGAAGTAGACTCTTTGTTAGATATTGATCTTAACACTCCATTTGACTATCGCAATAAAGCTATGTTAGAATTATTGTATGGAACAGGTCTTAGAATTTCAGAATTATTAAATTTAAAAATTTTTGATATTGACTTTGAAAATTGTATTATCAGATGTATAGGGAAAGGAAATAAAGAAAGAATTGTTCCAATTGGTGAATATGTTATTAAATATTTACAAGAATACCTTAATTATCGAAAGTTATTATTAAAAAAGAAAAATAATGACTATTTATTTTTAAATAATTTAGGTACTAAATTAAGTCGTTTTAGTTTTTTTAAAATATTAAAGAAACTTTTGAAAGATAAAAATATAAATAAAAATATATCACCTCATAGTATTAGACATAGTTTTGCGACACATATGTTAGAATGCGGTGCAGATTTAAGAAGTATCCAAGAACTTTTAGGTCATAGTGATATTTCAACAACTAGAATATATACACATATTTCAAATAATAAAATTAAGAAAGATTATATTGAATATCATCCAAGAAGTAAAAAATAGGAGATGAAAACATGAAATTTAAACGAATTTTTTTATTAATACTCGATTCATTAGGAGTAGGGGAAGCGATGGATGCCAATAATTATGGTGATAATGGTTCAAATACATTAAAACATATTATGGACAATTATGATATTTTTATTCCAAATTTAAGAAGATTAGGATTTGTCGATACTATAAACATGAACGATAATAATGATGTTGATTCATATTATACTATTGCAAGACCAACTAATGTGGGAAAAGATAGTTTAACTTCACATTATGAACTATTAGGAATAAGAAGCACAACCCCTTTTAAAACTTTTACGGAAAAAGCTTTTCCAAGGGAATTATTAGAACAAATAGAAAAGGTAACCGGTAAAAGAGTTATTGGTAATAAAGTCGTTAATGGTGACACTATTATAAATGAATTAGGCGAAAGACATTTATCATATGGTAGTCTTATAGTATATACTTCATCTGATTCGACATTGCAGGTTGCTGCCCATGAAGATATAATACCTATTCCTAAATTATATAGTTATTGTGAAAAAATTAGGAAAATAACATTATCGGATGAATGGAGAATTGCTAGAGTTATTGCAAGACCTTTTAGCGGTAAACCAGGAAAATTCAAATTTACGGCTGATAGGAGGGATTATGCTATAAAACCACCTAAAAAAAGTGTAATGGATTATCTAAAAGATAATGATTATAGTGTTATTTCTATAGGAAAAATAAGTGATATTTTTGATGGACAAGGAATAACTAAAATAGTAAAATCTTCTTTTAATAATATGGATACATTAAATAAACTTACTGATATTATGAATAAAAAATTTATAGGTCTTTGTGTAACAAATCTTAGTGATTTTGATGCATTATATGGACATAATAGGGATACCGAGGGATATGCAAAAGCAATAGAAGAATTTGATGTAGAAATTCCAATGATATTAAATAAATTAGAAAATGATGATTTATTAATTATAACTGCTGATCATGGTAATGATCCTACTTTTTCAGGGAATGCCCATACACGTGAAAATGTTCCTGTAATAGTATTCAGTAGAATGTTTAAAGAACCAAAAAAAATGGATATTCTAAATAGTATGGCTGATATTGCAGCTACAATTTCTGAAAATTTTGATATTGAAAAGCCAGAAATCGGAACAAGTTTTTTAGACAAATTAAAATAGGTTTATTTTTAATAAACCTATTACTTTTCATCGTCAATATTTTTATAACTATTACATATAGTGTCATCTTTGTTACTAACTTCATCGCCACAACAACAACAACTAATTTTTATTTCTTTTAACTTACATGAATTTGAATCATTGTCATTATTAGCACACGTTGTTACATCACATTTTATTTTAGAAGTTGTTTTTTCTTTATTTTTATTCATAAATACCTCCAATTTTATTATTAACAAATATTAATTTATTATTTATTATTTTTAAAAATATGTTAAAATTTAATTGTAAATAATTAGGAAGTGATCTAATAAATGCTTATAATATATTTTTTCATTATTATTATTTATATAATCTTAATTAATTTGTTGAAGAAAAAAGAAAAGAAAAATGACTTTTTAGTTCTAGAAAGAGCAAATAATTTAATTAAATTATATAAATTTATTAAATTTTTAAATATTAGCATTATAATAATTGATTTTATTTATTATTTTGTATTATTTTTATTAAAAAATGATATAAATTTAACATATTGTGTAATAAACATATTGTTAATTATTACATCCATTATTTATTGTTTGCGATTAAATAGACTAATTAAGAATAAAAAACATAATTTTAATTATATAGTATTAAATGAATACGAATATAAATACAAATTAATATATATATATAATATAATTTTAACATTAATATTATATAAAAGAGTAGGGGATATTAATAATCTTTTAATAGTAAATAATTCATTATTAATTTTTTTAATTTTGATAGTTATCGATATAATATTTTTAATAAAATTTTTGATTAAAAATAAAAAAATTGTCTGTTTTAGCATAAATAAAGAAAAAGATTATATTGAAAATATTAATTTCAATTCCAAAATTGAATTTAGTAATTTTTATAATTATATAATATATATATCAATGTATATTATTTTAATATATTGTGATTTACCATTTGCGTACTTATTTTATATTTTAGTACTTGTGATTCTTTTAATTATAATTAAAAATAAAATAGTGAAAATAAGACTAGAACAAGAAAAAATATATAAGAATATCACTTTTTTAAAAAATAAACCTGGAATTATATATGCATTCATATTTTATAGAGAAATTGAATTTGTAAAAAATATATTTAATGCTACCTTGTTTATTGCATTATCATTAGTTACTTTTTATGTAGCAGGGGAAACTATTTTTAGCTATATTACTATTCAATTATATATATTATTAATTTATGAAATATTTATTAGCAAAAAGAAATTAATTAAATTATTACCATCTTTAGATGAAAATTTTATTGATAAAAAAGAATATAATATAAAACAAACAAAAAAAATAACATATATTAAAAAAGCTTTTAATTTGTTTTCTGATAAAAATAATTTCTATGAACTTATATATATTGATAATAATGACATTGTTTATAAATCAGAATTAGTTTTATATGATCCAGAATTATATATTAATGAAATAAAAATATATTTGAAGTCTAAAAACATAAATGATTATATAATAGTATTAGAAGAGCTTTATGAATAATAAAAAAAGCTCTTATTTTATAAAAGGCAACATAATATATATTATCGGAAGTTGCATTTTTTGTATTAGATATGCGTTCTTGCTTAGTTTTGTATCGTCTAGAACTTATATATTTATCTAATAAAATTGTATGATTTCTTGCAACATCCCATAATTCTTTCAAATCATTATCAGCTAACATATTTAAATTTAATATTATTTAATATTATTTTATATTAAATTCATTCTTTATAATTTATATCAATTGAAATATATAAAATAAAATAGTTTGTTAAAGAATAACTTTTATATATATTAATTTTCAACAAAAGCTTAATAGGAAAAGTATGTAATAAGATTTATATTTTATATTATTTATCCCCTATTTTTGCTTTACGTAAAGCAAAAGGTAATATTTTTTTCCCGTTAATATTTTAATACCAAATATGTTAAAATTAAATAGAATAATAATAACCATTTTATAGATAGAAAGGATTGATAAATATGATACAAAAAATAATACTATGGATAAAAAGATTATTTGGTTTAATTGAAGATGAAGAAAAAAGTGAAATCAAGATATACGAGAGAAAAGAGTTTATGAGTACTTATGAATTACTATTTTATGAAAAAATAAAAGATTTAGAAAATGAATATAAAATTGTCCCACAAGTTAATTTAGCTACAATTGTAAAAAAAATAAATAGAGGATATATAAACGAACTATTTAAAAATATAGACTTTGCAATATTTGATAAAGATTATAAAAATGTATTATTATTAATTGAGATTAACGATAGTACGCATAATAAAATTAATCGAAAAGATAGAGATTTAAAAGTAAAAAAAATATGTAATGATTGCAATATAAAACTAATAACATTTTATACAAAATATCCTAATGAAAAAGAATATGTATTAAAAAGAATAAAAGAAGAGTTAGATCAGCAAAATAATACTAATATAACGAATTAAAATTTATACAAATTAATACCCCCTACTCTATTTTAAATAAAAGGTAGGGGGCATTTTTAATTCCTAAAATATAATTTTTATACTTTCCTAGATTGTATTTCGGCTATTTTGTCTAATACTTCTCTTGCATTTTCTTCATTTATTTCTGTATATCCCAATTCTCTTAACGCTTGAATTTTTGCAGTATTAAGTTCTTGAGTCCTACTTAATTTTTCTTCATTTTTGTGTTCTATATCTTTAACAAATTTTTTATGTGATTCTGCTAATCTTACTTTAGAAGCGTTGCCACTATTATACAATGTCATTGCTGAAAATAGTATACTTTCAAAAATAAATTGCTGATTTTGATTAAAAGCAAATTCCATTGGATCAGTAAATCCCATAGATTTAGACATATAAGCTAGTATATATTCTAATTCTTTTGATGTTTCCATAGATTGCAAATAATGATATAAATAAGTAAAGGCATTAAAAGTTTCTTTTGTTTTATCTTCTGTCAATCTTTCTTTTAACAAATTTATTATATCACTTAAAAGTTCTTGCTCTTTTTTACTAAAATTCTTTAAATCTGCAAGCAGTTCTCGATTTGAAGAATCCTTAACACCATCATTTAATCTATTTTCTACTTCCATAATATAATTACTATCAATAAAAATCTCATTTAATTCTTCTTCTGATTTTATATTTAAAAGACCAAATAACTTAGTGGATTTCTCTTTAGGCCATTTTTTTAAATTATCCATAGCAAGATAATTGTATAACATTTGCCTAGAAACACCTAGATATTTAGCTAATCTTACTTTTGATATTCCTAATTCATTTAAGATGTCATTTAATTTTTTCATAGATAATCACTCCCTACTTCTAATTTTATCAAATCAATTTATAATGTCAAGTATAATGTAAATAATTAATTATTTATGCTACAATAAATACCATAATTTTTCATTATTTTTTCTTACTTCGTCAATTATACCTCCACCAATACATTTATCTTTTAAGTATAAAACACAAGCTTGTCCTGGTGTAACAGCTTTAATTGCGTCATATTTAACTAAAATACAATCATTATTTATATAATCTAATTCAACTGGATACTCTTGTGCACGATATCGAAATTTAGCAGTACATTTTTGTGGTCTAATATCACAATTAAAATTAACTTGTGTAATAATGCAACTATCAGATATTAAATAACTATTGTCATCTCCTAGAGAAACATATAGTATATTTTTCTCTAAATTTTTCCCTACAACAAATAGTCTTTCTTTATTGCCTCCAATATCTAATCCCTTTCTTTGACCAATTGTATAATACATAAGACCATCATGTTCTCCAATTTTTTTATTAGTGACAATATCTATTATATCGCCTTTTTCTTTTTTAAAATAATTCTCTAAAAATTCTTTAAAATGCCTTTCTCCAATAAAACAAATTCCAGTAGAATCCTTTTTGTTTGCAGTTATTAAATTATTATCATTAGCAATTTTTCGAACTTCTTCTTTTGTAATATCTCCTAAAGGGAATAAAACTTTATTTAATTGTTCTTTAGTTAGTTGTGATAAAAAATAAGTTTGATCTTTATTACTATCTTTTGCTTTCATTAAAAAACCATCTTGTATTTTTGCATAATGCCCAGTAGCAATATAATCAGCACCTAATCTTTTAGCTTCTTTTACAAAATAATCAAATTTTATATATTTGTTACACATAATATCTGGATTAGGCGTTCTTCCTTTTTTTAATTCACTTAAAAAATATTCAAAAACATAATCCCAATATTCTTTTACAAAATCAATTCTATGTAATGGTATATCTAGTTTTTTGCATACTTCTATAGCATCATTGTAGTCTTTTTCCTGAGGACATATATCATTTTCTAAATTAGGATTACCTAAAAAATCATTGTTAATAGTTGAATCCCAATTACGCATAAATAACCCTTCTACTTCATATCCTTGTTTTTTTAAAAGTAAAGCTGCTACTGAAGAATCAACTCCTCCACTTATACCTATAATTACTTTTGTCATATATATCACCAAAACAATTATACAACATTTGAAAACATTTATCTATTAATTAAATAAATTAAGTAAATAACTTGTTATATAAGATTCATAAAAAGATATAAATAAAGTAATTAATAAGCATAAAAATAAAATTTTAATGTATCTATGCATAACTTCTTTAAAATTAATCACTTTTTTAAAAAAAAGATATTTAAAAAGCTTCAAACAAAACGATACTGCATAAAAAGATATTAATATTAAGACAATCAAATATAAAACTTGGTGAGGAAAAAAGTTTATTATTATTTTTAATATTCCATTCCATTTAAATGTATATATTATTGAAGAAATAGAAAAACCAAAAATAAAGAATTTAAACAATAAAATTATTATTATTATAGGTAATCCAATTATTGATATTCCCAATAACCATATTAAAAATAAATAAATATAATTGTTTAATAAAGAATTTAAAAAAATATTAAACTTATTGTTATCTGGAATATTTGAAAAAAATAAAGTTATATTTTCTTTTATATAAATAAGATTATCATCTGAAATTAAAAATATAAAAATAATTCCAAAAATTAATGATATTACAGCTAGTCCAATTAGTATTACGTATATTGATTTTTGCTTTTCAATGCTATTTTTTGATTTAAATATTGCTTTCATTTTTATTTCACCTAGTAAAATATATTATAAAAAAATAAAATTATACATATTATTTAATAAATATATTTTATTTACAAATTTTAAATAATTTATTATAATTGATAACGAGGTGATTACTATGAGTAAAAAAACTATTAAAGTTGTGTCATTTATTTTAGTACTTGTTATGATATTCTCTTTTGTTGCTAGTTTGATGTTTATGTAATTAATATTATTTTTAATATTTATTAATAAAATAAAGCAAAGTCTTGCATAATGCACTTTGCTTTTTTCATACAATTAATTAGGTGAGTCATGAAAAAAGAAACATTTATAAAATCAACATTAATTTTAATACTTGGAGGAGCTATTACTAAAGCTTTAGGAATGCTGATAAAAATTATAATGACTAGAATTGTTGGGATGGAAGGAATTAGTCTTTATATGTTAGTTTTTCCTACTTTTTCTTTGTTTATGACTATATCTCAATTAGGGTTCCCAATTGCTATTAGTAAACTTGTTTCTGAAGAAACATATAATAATAAAAAATTAGTGTTTTCAATAATTCCTTTTTCACTATTATTAAACTTTATTCTAATGTTAATAATTATAATAATAGCTCCTTATTTAGCTAATGATTTATTAAAAGAACCTAGAGTACTATATCCTATATTAGCTATTGCTTTAGTCTTACCATTCGATAGTTTATCGTCAATATTAAGAGGGTATTTCTTTGGAAAACAAAGAATGTTCCCACATATGATTTCTTTAATAATTGAACAATTAGTAAGATTAAGTCTTTTTATACTAATAATACCCACTCTTTTAGAAAAAAGTATAATTTATGCAGTGACTGGATTAATTTTAGTAAATATGATAAGTGAATTATCTTCCATTATTATATTACTATTTTTTATTCCTAATAAAAAAAATATTCGAAAAAAAGAAATTATTCCTGATTTATCTAATGTAAAAAATGTTCTTTCTATTGCTTTACCTACTACTGGTTCTAGATTAATTGGTTCTATTTGTTATTTTTTTGAACCTATTATTTTAACATTGTCTTTAAGTGCAATTGGATATAGTAATAATTACATAGTAACAGAATACGGAATAATTGAAGGTTATGTATTACCTCTTCTAATGCTACCTAATTTTTTTACTAATGCATTAAGTAGTGCACTTATGCCTATTATTTCAAGAAACTATGTATTAGGTAATAAAAAAGAAATTAGAAAAAAATTAAAACAAGTAATATTGATATCATTATTAATTGGTATACCTTCTACTTTAATATTAATGCTTAATCCTACATTTTTTTTAAATATCATTTATAAGACAACTAAAGGAGGAAACTATTTAAAAATAATAGCACCATTTTTTATAATACTTTATATTCAAGCACCATTTGCTAGTGTTTTACAAGCTATAAATAAATCTAAAAATATTATGTATGATAATCTTGTAGGTACAATAACTAAAATCATTTTAATCTTTATATGTAGTATGTTTAAAATTGGTTTATATAGTTTTCTTATTGCTATGATTGCTAATATTTTACTTGTTACTTTCTTACATTTTAAAACAATAAAAAAAGAACTTTACTAAACTTATAATCTTAAATTTTTAACAAGTTCTTTATCTTTTTCTGTTACACGATATGAATCTCTAATTTTAGATATAGCTTTATTTTGCACAAAAGCAGGCAATGCTTTACTTTTTAACAAAGTAAGTGTCTTACTCCTAAACCTTATAAAAGATAAGCTTATAAGCCATGAAATAGCCATATTTACATAAAAAGAATCATCATTTAAATCTTTTATAGCATTTAAGCAAATATCTATATGTTCATCATCAATATAATAATTTAACAATATAACAATACCTACTCTTCTCGTAAACTCATTATTAGATAAAATTAAATTTAAAGTCTTATCAAAAAAAACTATTTTTTTTAAAATTTTTAAATTGCTTACAAACGAATCACATATTGCCCAATTATCAATATAAAAAAGAAATTTATAAAAATACTTTAAAAAAGTTTCTTCTTTTTTTAAATTTCCAATAACAAAGCCTAATATCATTACTTCTTCAAAATATATCATTAAACTATTATCAAAAAAAGTTTGAATATCTGTACTAGAAATTTTTTTAGCAATTTTTTTTAAAATTGGTATTTTAATTCCTAATATTTTATACTTTGTTGGAATTATTTTTTTATTAAATTTTTCTAATTTTTCATCTCTTAAACTTATAAGATATTCAATATATTCATTATATTTTTCCTTATCCCATACTTGAAAATTAAAATCTCTAATCATTTTTTACCTCAGCAATACAATATGGATAAGAAATTTCTTTTATCTCAACATTATAAATTTTCGATGGTTCTAATTTTGAATTAATTATAACTTCTAAATAATTAGTTGTATGACCATAAGAATAATTATCTTTATAGCGTTCAATTAAAACAGGTAGTGTTCTGTTTATAAACTGTTTCATATAATTTATTTCCAAATGTTTTGATAAATCCAACAATATTCTAGTATGTTTCTTTTTTTCATTGTCATTAATTTGCTCAAGTTTTGCTGAAGGTGTTCCTTTTCTTATTGAATATGGAAAAACGTGCAATTTAGAAAAGCCAATTTTTTTTACATTATCGATAACCTTCAAAAATTCTTCTTCTGTTTCACCAGGATGCCCTGCTATAATATCTGTAGTAATAGAAACATCTTTTTTTATTTTTCTAATTTCATCAACTTTTTTCATAAAATAATCAATATTATACTTTCTATTCATAAGTTTTAATACTTTATCACTTCCAGATTGAATAGGAATATGAAAATGATTAACAATTATATCACTACTAGCAATTATTTCTAAAACTTCATCAGTTAATTCAGTTATTTCAATAGAAGATATTCTAAGTCTAACAAGCCCTTTTATTTTTAAAATTTCTCTTAGCAAAGTAGCAAAATTAATTCCTAAATCGACACCATAATTACCAGTATGAATTCCTGTTAAAACTATTTCTTTATATCCATTTTTTACAAGCATGGTAATTTCTTCTAAAGCATCAGCTAATTTTTTACTACGACATTTGCCACGTACTTTGGGTATAATACAATAACTACAAAAATTTTCACATCCATCTTGTACTTTTACAAATGCTCTAGTATGCTCATTATAACTATCAATTACCATATTTTCAAAAACATCATCAAAAATTAAATATGTATCATTTATTTTTTTCTTATTTTCAAAATATTCATTTAATAAATATACAATATTACTTTTATCTTTATTTCCAATTAATATATCAATTTCAGGTAAGCTTTCCATAATACTATTTTTATTTGATTCAATAAAACATCCCATTGCGACAATACAAGCATTATGATTTAATTTTTTTGCATGACGGATCATTTTTCTACTTTTAGCATCACTATTATTAGTAACTGTACAAGTATTTATTATATATATATCACATATATCATTAAAATCTTTAATTTCATAATTATTTTTTTTTAATAAATTAATAACATATTCACTTTCATAAGTATTTACTTTACATCCTAAAGTATATATTCCCACTTTCATAAAACCACTCCTATATTTCAAAAGAAAAGAACTATTGTAAGTTCTTTTTTAATTCTTTAAGAGCTTTTAAAAACTCGTTTGTTTTTCTTATTTCCTCATTTAGTTTCTCAAGATTAGCAGTCTGTTCAAGTTGAAGTTTATCTTCATTAACTCCTATACCATATACTGGTGAAATAAATGGAGAACTTTGAAACTTTTTAGTACTAGATATTTCAGGCAAATCTTCAACTTTCTTTATAGCAACTGGCTCTTTCTTTTCTTCATAAATCATATTTGATTCTTTATATAATTTTTCTAATTCATCAATACTGATAATAGCATCTTTTTCATCTACATATTTATTCATTTCTTCATCAGTATAACCGAAAGATGTTGCATTTTTTAATTCATCATAACTTATAATAGCATTTTCTTCTTCTAATTGTTCATAAGTCAAATTGCTAGATGGTTCTTCATCTTCTTCTAATACCTCAATATTTGTTTCTTCTTTTTGATTATTTGTTGTTTTCTTTTCATTGTTTGCTAATGCTAAATTTAATTCTAAAAGCTTTTTCTTTTCTTCCTCTTCCTTTGCTAATCTTTCTTTAAGTTTAGCAAGCTCTAACTTAGCCTTTGTTCTTTCTAGTTCCTCGTCTTCTTCAACGTATTTTATATTTGAATCTTCAATTGTATTAATATTTTGATTATTATTAACACTCTTATCTTCATCTTTCATATTAGTTTTTTTTCTTTGATAGTTATTAAAAAATTCTATAGAAATAGCTATAGCTAAAAATAATGCAATTATGCTCATTACAATACAAAGAATAACCAAATTATCTGATGAAATTTTATTCAAAAGCTCAGTCATTTATTATCACCTCATAAAATGATAGTTTATTACACTTAATACGAACGTTGAAGAAGTTTCTGTTCTTAAAACATTTTCACCTAATGTTATAGGTTGAAATCCATTATCAACAAGTAATTTTTCTTCTTTCTCAGAAAAACCTCCTTCAGGTCCTATTACAAATAATATTGTATCATTAATATTAACATTTGATAATACATTTTTTATAGTTTTTGTTTTCTCATTTACACTGCATACAAATTTAAAATCATACTTTTCTTTAATAAGCTCATTTAAATTAATTATTCTATTTAAATAAGGAAGTGTAAATCTTTTTGATTGTTCACTTGCTTCTTTTACAACTTTTTTCCATCTTTCAATTTTTTGATCATACTTATCTTTTACTTTAATAATTGATCTTTCAGTATATATAGGTATTATCTCATAAACACCTAACTCGGTTGACTTTTGTAAAATATAATCCATTTTTTGTTCTTTTACTAAACTCTGTGCAATTGATACTTTTGGTAAAAACAAACTTTTATCATTAAACTCTTTTATTATATTGCATTTTACATTTGGACTTAATTCAATGATTTCACACAAAAATAGTTTGTCTTGAAAAACAATTTCTATTTTATCTTTTAACTGCATTCTCATAACTTTAGTAATATGATAACTATCATCATTATCAATAAAAAAAGAATTGCCAAGTTTTTCATTGACAAAATATCTTTGCATAACCTCACCTCATTAAATAATCGTATACCTCATTTATTGTATTAGAAAAATTTTGATAATCAGTTTCAAACCACTTTATAGAAAATTGATGATTAAAAAAAGTATATTGTCTTTTAGCATATCTTCTAGAATTTCTTTTTATTAGTGAAATTGCCTCAGTTAAACTTACATCACCATCAAAATATTTATATAATTCTTTATATCCTATTCCAGTATTTATTGCTTTCGAATTTATTTTTTTATCATATAATCTTTTAACTTCCTCAATTAAACCATCATCAATCATTTTATCAACGCGATTATCAATTATATCATATAATTTTTCTCTATCAGTAGTTAATCCAATTATATCAAAATCATATATTGGTTCTGCAAAAATTCTTATTTCTTGGTTATTATCTTTTTTTTGTAAAAATCTAATCAATCTTTTACGATTATTAATATGAATAGTAGTATTGGGCTCTATTTTTTTAACTATTTCCAACAATTCAGCATTAGTTTTATCATCATAAGAATTTTTGATATTTTCTTTTTCAAATTTATAATCATATAATGCTGAGCGTATATATAGACCACTACCACCAACTAAAATAACTTTTTTTCCTTTTTTAAGAATCTTTTCTATTTCTTTTCGACAATCTTTTTGATAATCAAATATTGTATAAATATCATTGATATCTACAATATCAAAAAGGTGATGAACTATATTTTCTTTTTCATCATCTTTTATTTTTGCAGTACCAATATTTAAATTTTTATATACCTGCATAGAATCAGCATTAATTATTTCAGCATCAATAAGTTTAGCTAGTTGAACACTTAATTTAGTTTTTCCAACTCCGGTTGGGCCAGCAATAACAATAATGTTTTTCATTACTTTCTTCCATTTTTGTATCTATATGATAATAAATATAACTGATAATTGGACAAAGTCTCTTGATGTTCAGTAACTGGAATACCAATTGCCAATAAATTGCCTTTAAATCTTTGCAAAAATCTATTATTTCTAGCATATTCATGGTTATCAGAAGTACATACTCCAACATTAAATGCTCCATTGTTAAGAACTTGTGCAATAAAGTTTTTAGAATTAGGAAAGGTACCATTAGATAAAAAATTGATTTCACCATGTCCATCTTCAAGTTCCATTAACTCAGAAAAAAATATTTTTGTTGGATCAATTTCTGACAAAATAATACTTTTTCTGTTTTTATGGAATTCTTCGTTTATTAATATTGAGCTAGCTATATCTCTTGTAGACTCAATTAGAATATCAGATGGCAAAACTAATCTTTCACTTATTAAAAATTTTGCCAAAATCCCATTAGCTACTTTTAAATTACTAACATTTTTACTTTTGATTAAAATGTTTTTTTCCATACTATCATCCCCTTAGGTGTAGATTATACCACAATATATAATAAAAGTAAATTAAAAAGTAAAAGTCTTTATAAATTTTAATTCATTACTCTTTTAAATAACTTTTCTAATTCATAATTCGAATAAGTAATAATAGTTGGTCTTCCATGTGGGCAAGTAAAAGGATTTTTTGTATTTCGCAATCTTTCTAATAAATCTTCCATATCATTTATAGTTATTCTATCATTAGCCTTTATACTTAGTTTGCAAGCTAATGTCGCTGCAACTTTTTCAATAAATTTATATTTGTCAAAATTTTCTGTTAAAATTACAATATCTATTATTTTTCTAATAGATTCTTCGATAGCATAATTAGGTAACCAATATGGATGGTTTCGTATTAAAACTGTATTAATACCAAATTCTTCTGTTACAAATCCCATATTTAATAGAATATACATATTCTCTTTTAAAATAATAAAATCTTTATTCGAAAATTCTAATTTTATTGGTACTAATAATTCAATGTTTGTATTATCATTACTACCTAATTTTTCTAAATATTTTTCATAGTTTATTCTTTCTGCAGCAGCATGTTGATCAATAATAAACATACCATCTTCATTTTCAGCTATTATATAAGTAGCATGGACAACGCCAACAGGGTACATTTTCTTTATTCTATTTTCGTTTTTTGTTTCTAAATAATTCATATTTTGCTGATTTTTAGAAAGTTTACTTATATTAATATCATTATCATTAATATTATATGTTGAGTCTATATCTAACGGATATTCTAATAAATTATTTTCACTCTGTTTATTATCAATATTATCTTCATTAATATTAGCATTTAAATTTTGTTTTTGAAAACTATCATCATGATAATTATGAATAGATAGATTACTTTTAATTTCTGGTATTAAATTAATAGACTCTAATTTATTCTTTATAGTGGTATTTATTAAATCTTTTAATGTATCAATTTTTGAGAATTTTATATCCATTTTTGTTGGATGAATGTTAACATCTATTAATATTGGATCAACATTTATATTTAAAATTATAATGGGATATTTACTCTCTGGTATATATGTATGATAAGTATCTATTATAACTTTTAAAATTTCAGAATTTTTAATTGCTCTTCCATTTACTAGAATAATAATATTATTTTTTGTTGTTCGCGCACATTCAGGATAAGAAACATAACCGGTTATTTCATAATCTTCATTTTCACCTACTATAGGTATCATTTTTTTTGCTAAATCAATCCCATATATATTACTTATAACCTTTAAAAGATTACCTTTACCATCGGTATTAAGTAATATTTTTTCATTATTTACTAGCAAAAATCTAATATTAGGAAATGATAATGCCATTTTATTAACATAATCTACAATATTAGCCAATTCTGTATATGGACTTTTTAAGTATTTTAGCCTAACAGGTGTATTATAAAATAAATTTTTTACGATTATTTTTGTTCCTTTTTTTAAATCACTACTTTTAACTTCTTTAATAGTTCCACCATCTATTTCTACTTCTGTTCCAAATTCACCATTAGATGTTTTTAAATTTACATTGCTTACTGCTGCTATTGATGGTAATGCTTCTCCACGAAAACCTAAACTGTTAATATAGAATAAATCTTCTAAAGTTTTTAACTTACTAGTTGCATGTCTAGAAAAAGCCAAAATAGCGTCTTCTTTATCCATTCCTATCCCATTATCGGTTACTATTATTTCTTTAATTCCACTATCTATTAACTCAATTTTAATTTCATTACTTTTTGCATCAATAGAATTCTCAACTAATTCTTTAACGACATTCATTGTCTTCTCTACTACTTCACCAGCCGCTATTTTATTAGCGAGATCTTCACTCATTAATTCAATTTTCCCCATAATTCACCAGTTAATATTTATATTTCGACATATGTTTTAGTTATTGGATCAACTTCATATTTATATACATTATCATTAATTGTATTTTTTACTTCCACGATATATTTAGCATTTGAGCTTATAGTAACATTAAATTCAAAATTATCACTATTGAATAACTGCATAACTAAATTCTTAGCATCTTCTTTAGTAAAATTATATGTATCTACTATGTCATTTTCTGTTATTTCATCAATTGTAGTATTATCATTATTATTAACTTCATTATTACTTTCATTTTTATTATTATTAATAATTAAAAAAGTAATTGTTAAAATAATAATTAAAAATATAATACTTGCAATTATTATTTTATTTTTTTTAATAAAATACAATAATGTCTTTTTCTTATTTTCAGTTTTTTTCTTCTTTTTCATATTTATCCTACCCTTCTATAATAATTATATATTATAACGTTTAAAATGTAAATTTACATTTTAATATTATTTAGATATTCTTGCAAATTTTTAGCAATATTTTCTCCTAAAATTTTTTCTAATTCATTTAAAGGTGCCATTTTTATTTTCTTTAATGATCCATATTTTTTTAAAAGTTCTTTTTTTCTAACTTCACCTATTCCACTAACCATAGATAAAATACTAGAAAGCATTCCTTTTGTTTTAATATTTCGATGATAACTTATTGCATAATTATGGACTTCATCCTGTATCTTAGTTAAAAATAAAAATAAATTACTTTTAGAATTTAAACTTATTTCATTAAAATTCCAATCTATAACCGTATTTGTTCTATGTTTATCATCTTTTTTTAATCCTATAATAGGTATATCAAGATTTAACGATTTAATAACTTCGTAAGCCACTTTTACTTGCTGTATACCACCATCAACAATAATTAAATCTGGTTGTTCTAAATTTTCCATAATAATTCTATAATATCTTCTATATATAACTTCTTTCATTGCAGAAAGATCGTCTTTTACTTCAATACTAATTTTAAACTTTCGATAAAGAGACTTATTTGGAATAAAATTATCAAAAACTACCATGCCACCAACATAAAATGTTCCAAATAAATGTGAATTATCAAATGCTTCAATTCGATAAAGTTTTTTTAATTTTAAAATATCTTTTAATTCATTTAAAGCAATTAACCTTGTTTTATCATCTTTACTTATAATTTCTTCTTTTTCATTCAATAAATTTCTTGCATTTTCATTTGCTAATATTAATAATTTTTTAATATTTCCCTTTTTTGGTATAGAGACTTTAATATTTAAATAAGAGTTTAAAATATCGCAATCAACTAATTCATTAACAAATATCTCCTTAGGTAATAAATTTCCTTTTTCATAAAATTTTATTATATATTCAATAATAGCTTCCTCTTTTTCTTCTACTATTGTAAAAATATCAGAATGATGACCAAACAATACACCATCACGTATAAAAAACACTTGGACTGACAAATAATTATTATGTTTATAATAACCAAATATATCACATGTATAATTTTTATTTAAAATTATTGTTTGCTTTTTCAACGTTATATTAATATCTTCTAGCATTGATTTTAATTCAATGGCTCTTTCAAAATTCAAATTTTGACTAGCTATTTCCATTTCATTTTTTATCTTTTTAGAAATAATTTCTTTATTACCATTCAAAAAAGAAATTATTTCATTTTTCATACTAGATAACTTTTCTATATCTATATTTTCTTTCTTACAATATCCAAGGCATTCACCTATATGATAATACAAACATACATCCTTTCCCATACGATTACATTTTCGTAAAGGATATACTCTATTTATTATATTAACTGTTTTACGCGCTGCCATTACATTAGGATAAGGTCCAAAATATTTACTTTTACTTTTACTTTTATTTTTATTTTTTTTCTTATTCAAATTACGTACAACCTTTATAGTAGGATAAATCTCATCAGTTAATTCAATATAAGGATAACTCTTATCATCCTTTAACAAAATGTTATATTTAGGGTTGTATTTTTTTATTAGTGTTATTTCTAAAATTAATGATTCTAATTCACTATTAGTAACAATATATTCAAAATCTACTATATCGTTGACTAGCATTAATGTTTTTCCAGTAACTGTACCAGTAAAGTAACTTTTTAACCTGTTTTTTAAATTTTTTGCCTTTCCTACGTAAATAATCACGTTGTCTTTGTTTTTCATTTGATAACTACCTGGTAATTCTGGTACTAAAGATAGTTTTTGTTTTATGTGGTTTTTAATATTTTCATCCATAAAATCACCAATTAAATTATAGCAAAAAAAAGAAAAAAAGAAAATTATTTAAAAAAACGTCTAACTTTTTTCTTTTCTTTATACATTTGATATTCGTTGGAAAATCTGTCAAACACCTGATCCGGATAACAATTTTCATCACTACTATAAAGCTGTGATATTGCTATATGTAAATAATCACATTTTTCAATTCCTAATTTATTCAATGTCATTTCGATAGCCAAATCTAATTCAGGAACAACTGCCAATTGTTCATTAATTCTATCTATAATATTAATTCCATTTGTAAAGCAAAAAAACAGTATTAATAGTGAGAGTTTATCCAAATTTGAAGTATATTGTTCATAATTTCCATATTTTTCTGTATTATTAATTGGTCCATCGATAACAAATAAACAATTACTTATCGAAAATGATTTTGAATACCATATTTGCATTCCATCATAATCAATAAAATTAAAACTATCACTTTTATAATCATAAAAAATGTTACTAGCAGTAATTAAATCAGGTAAAATTATACCATTTTCGTTAAGGGTTCTAATTCTTTTTGTTAGTTTAGATAAAATAGCTCCATATAATCTTAAAGAATTTATTTTTGGTAAAATTTGCTCTAATTGCAAACCATTTATAACTTTTGGTACAGTATAAGCCTTTATTCCTTCTTCAGAATAATAAGCATTGTTTGGAAGTACTATATCAGGAATATCTATGTATTTACTTAAATTTATTTTACTATTTAATTCTTCTTGAAACATTCGATAGTATCTTATTAAATCGTCACGTTCTAATTGTTCAATACCTTTAACAACTTTTAGTATATTGCCGTTGTGAAGATCATATGTTTCCATAAATCCAGCTCCACTTCTAATTAAGGTAGCATTATTCAAAACTTGACTATTCCAATTATTATTTAATACATTATTCATTTGTCGACCTCATTTTTATTGTATATTATATACTATTTTGTTAAAATTATATATAATTTAGTTGGTGATATTAATGTTTACTATAAAAGAAAACTTAGAGAATAAAATCATAATTAATAAATCAATATTTATTACAAAATTGATTAAAATAAAAAATGTTAATGATTTTAATGAGAAAATGAAAGAAATAAAAAATGAATATAAATATGCAACACATTATTGTTATGCATATATAATAGATAATTATAAAAAAGAATCTGACGATGGAGAACCTAAAGGAACTGCTGGAATACCAATCATGGAGACTTTAGATAAATTTAAACTCAATTATGTTTTATGCGTAGTAATCCGTTATTTTGGTGGAATTAAACTTGGTGCTGGAGGATTAATTAGAGCATATAGAAAATCAGTTTCTAATGTATTAAATTCCAATAAAGAAAAAATCATTGAATTGATTGATGGATGTATATTAAGAATATCTATACCTTATAATCAGCAAAAAAAATTGGAAAAGCTTTTAGATTGTAGTTACTGTAAAACTTATGATGAAATGGTTAATTACACTATAGAATGTAGTAACTATCAAAAAGAAATATTAGAAAAAAAATATAAAATAGATATATTAAAAACTCAAAAAATTGAAAAAGCTTAGATTATTTTGTAAATGATTTTTGTTTTAAAGAAGGCTCTAAAGAAATTTTCTTTATAATAGGTAGTGGAGCTGGATTAGGTTCAACTGCAGAAAAAAGATTTGTATAACCATTTATTACTTCTTCATCAAATATTCCAACATTATGGAAGACTTCACCTATAAATTGTTTTCTTTTTTCATCCATTTTTCCATTTTGCTCATAATACATTATTTTTTGAAAAATTGCTAATGAAGCAACATTAATTCCAGTAACTGCTTCAAGATATCCAATTAACAATGACATTGTATTAATTTCTTTCGTAAATAAATTATGATGATTTCTGTATTTAGGCTGTGACAGTACTGGATTTTGTCTATACATCAAGGTTTTACTAATTGAATTGGATTGTACACTATCAATTTGTAAACCATCATAATCAATAAATTTTACAGCTTTACTTTTGGGATTATATAAAATGTTTCCTTTGTTAATTAAATCAGGTGCAATGACTCCATCACTGTATAATTTTTCAACTAATGATGCAATTAAAATATACAATTCAGTAATACTTTCAATATCCTGACTTTCATTAAAAAAAGAAGTTAAGTCAGGTAAATCAACATATTCGTAACTAAATCCATTAATTTGATTATTTTTATCAACACATATTTCATCTGGTAATATCAAAGATTGATTATGTCTTAATTTTTCTGCTAACGCTAATTTTGAATTAAAATTAACTCTAAACCTATGATATGAACTTAAAACAGCCATATTATTACTATATGGTCTTTTTAATAATTTAAATACTTTTGAAGAATTTAATAAGTAAACTAATGTATATGGGTTTTTTCCCTGATCTAATCTCTTGCCATCTTTTACCATTCCAAAATTAAAATTTGTTATTTTCATATTTAAACTCACCTATCATTTTATAATATAATACTCCGTAAATAGTTTTTAGATTATATCACTTTTAGTGACAAAAGTCAATGTTTAAGCATATATTTGTTATATTTTCCATTTTAACTGACTTTTAAGTATACATTTTACAAATTGATAATAAACTTTAGTAAATAAAAATTATTATCAATATTTATAAGTAATTTGTTGCCGTATTTGTTCATAATGAATATAGAAAGTCCAAACTATAAGCAAACCTTTAGTTTAGGTACAATATGGAAATTTGCTGAAGTGTTAAATATTGATATTAGAGAATTATTTGAGCCACTAAATAAATAATAATTTTTTTATAATTATACTATAAATATGTAGGGTAAGCAGTTTTATATACTATTATTATTATTTAAAACTTCTAAAGATTGGAAGTTTTTTTATATTATATAAAATAAATATTTTGATGATAAAAATGTTATGACATTTCATACTAACTTCTACTTTACTGCTATTAGATTTTTACTATTAAGTAATAATTACAATATTATTATTTCATAAAAAAACTATCTATAAAATAATTTTTATAAATAGTAAAAAATTAATATATTCAATTATAAATATGTTAAATATTAAATCATAAAATTTTTTATTTTAACCATTCAATAATATCTTCTTTTTCCATAAAGCCTACATGTTTCTTTTCCAACTTATTATCGTTATAAAGACACAATAATGGAATAGACATTACACCATATTGTCTAGCTAAATCAGGATGTTCATCTACATTCACTTTAATAATATTTATTGTTTTATTTTCCTCAACTATTTCTTCTAAATTTTCTCCTAGCATATTACATGGCATACACCAATCGGCATAAAAATCAATTATCACTTTTTTATTTTTAATTAATTCATCTATGCTTTCATCTTTTAAATGTATTATCATATTACATATTTCCTTTCTTTTTTCATTATTATTTGTATTTATTTATAATTTCTTCATAATTGCTAATTTTCAATTTCCCAGAACTTAATAGTTTATTTGCATAATCAACTTCAATTATATTATATTTTAACATTATATCAAGACAATTTCTATTAAACTCATCTTTTGTTGAATCACTACTAAATTTATCACGAAGTAACATTATTTCGTTTGTTGCAATAGAAGTGTTTTTAGATAAATTCCCAACAATTGGTGTTGACTCTAATATAAATTTTTTTAATGTTGATTCATGAACTAAATCTACTTCAAATATTGGTAAGGATAAAAACATAAGTATTACAGCAACAATAATCTGTCCTTCAATTAATCCAACTATAAATCCTAATATTTTAGATGGAATCCCTAAAATAATTGTACATTTTAATATTTTTTCAATAATGCTTGATATTTTAACTACAATACCATAAATTATCATCAATATAGAAAAAACAATTATAAATGATAATAGTTGGTAAATAATAACATTAAGTATGGTCACATTTTTAAAATCGCCCCAAAAATTAAAGAATGGTAAATTTAAACTTAGCCATTCTGCTATTGGATTTTTTAAATAAAATGATAAAACAAATACAATTAAAATACCAACAGCAGAAACAGTTGTCTTAATAACACCATTATGCCATCCAATTACACCTATAAGTAATATAAATAAAATAATTACTATGTCAATTATGTTCATATCCTAACTCCTACTATATATATTATTATATTTTATTTTATGTCATTAGTCAATTTTTATTAATATCCTGCTTTAGCTCATAGAGAATATTAATCGCTTGTATTGGAGTAATTTCAAGTGGATTTATTTTACTTATCTTTTCGATAACAGAGTTTTTATTATCATTAGTTTCCTCTATTTCTGTAAAAAGTTCTATTTGCTTATATGGTCTTTCTTTTTTATTCTTTTTTTCATACATATCTAATATTTCATTTGCTCTATCTATTACTTCTTTTGGTAACTGAGCCAAAGATGCTACATGAATCCCATAACTTTTATCAATAGCTCCCATTTTTACTTTATGAAGAAATGTAATTTTTCCTTCTTCTTCTATTGCACTAACATGAACATTTCTTAATCTTTTTAAATCGGCAGATAATGAAGTTAATTCATGATAATGTGTCGAAAAAAGTGTCTTTGCTTTTATTTTATTATGAATATATTCTAATATTGATTGAGCCAAACTCATTCCATCATATGTTGCTGTACCTCTACCAAGTTCATCAAATAAAATTAAACTATTAGGAGTTGCTTCACTAATTGCATTGTTAGCTTCCTTCATTTCTACCATAAATGTAGAATCTCCACTTACTAAATCATCACTTGCACCTATTCTAGTAAATATTTTGTCAAAAATAGAAATTGTACAACTTTTAGCTGGAACAAATGCTCCTATTTGTGCCATTATGATAATTATTGCTAAAGTTCTCATATAAGTAGACTTTCCAGCCATATTAGGACCTGTTATAAGCAAAATATCTACCCCACTATTCATAATTATATCATTAGGTACAAATCCATCTTTAATTACTTTTTCAACGACAGGATGCCTAGCTTCTTTTATATCAATTTTCTTTTCTTTTGAAATTATTGGCCTTATATAATTATTTTCTTCACTAATAGTAGCAAATGAAACCAGCATATCAATCAAAGCAATAACTTTTGAAGTATTTTGAATATCACTAATATATTCTTTAACTTTTTCTCTTATATCCATAAATATTTTATATTCAAGATTTATTATTTTTTCTTCAGCACCCAAAATTATATTTTCTTTTTCTTTTAAAAGTGGTGTAATAAATCTTTCACAATTTGCCAAAGTTTGCTTTCTTTCATAATTAAATTCTTCTTTTATAAGAGGAATATTACTCTTGCTAACTTCAATATAGTATCCAAAAACTTTATTATATCCTAACTTTAAATTTTTTATTCCAGTCTTTTCTCTTTCCTCTTGCTCTATTTTTAATATAAAATCTTTAGAACCACTTCTTATACTTCGAAGTTCATCTAATTCATTATTATATCCATTTTTTATTATTCCACCTTCTTTAATAGAAAAAGGAGGATCCTCACATATAGAAATTTCTAATAATTCACACAAGTCATCAAATGTATTTATTGATTTATAAAATTTTATTTCTTCTAAAATTTTCTTTATTGTTGGCAATACCTTCAACGATTTTTTCAATTGTAATAAATCTCTAGCATTCAAATTTCCATAACTAATTCTACTTGCTAATCTTTCTAAATCATATACTTGATCTAAAGCATTTTGTAAATCACTTTTTAAAATAAACTCAGTAAGCAATGTTTCTACAGTATCGTATCTTCTATTAATTTCACTTACATTAGTAAGTGGATTTTCGATATTATACTTTAAAAATCTACTTCCCATAGCAGTTTTTGTTTTGTCCATTAACCATAATAATGAATAGGTTCTCTCTTTTTGTCTTAAAGTTTCTGTCAATTCTAAATTTCTTTTAGTATGACTATCAAATAATAAAAATTTATCTAAATTTATTATTTCGGCTTTTTGCAAATGAGACATATCACCCTTTTTTGTATCTAAAATATAATATAACAAATGATTAATTGTCGTAACCATTCTAATATCTTGTATTTCTTTTGTAATATATTTATATTTATCTCCAGTATATAAAGATTCTGAAATAGTAACTAAAATATGATAACTATCTTTAAAAATAGTTATTATTTCACGATCAATTTTATCATTGGCTATAATCTCTTTTATATTTCTATTACAAATTTCTTTTATTAACTTATTTTTATCATGTTCAATGATCAATACATAAAAATCACCAGTAGTAATATCCGTATAGCTTATTCCATAACAATAATCGAAGTCATAAATATTACCAATGTAATTGTTATCTTTTTCACTTAACGTATTATCGATTATTGTACCTTTAGTTACAACTTGAATTACATCTCTTTCAACCATTCCCTTAGTTTCCTTAGGATCAGTTAGCTGTTCACAAATAGCTACTTTATATCCCTTATCAATTAATTTTTCCAAATAAGATAAATAAGCATGATGAGGAATCCCACACATTGGTACTCTTTCATCTAAACCAGCATTTCTTCCAGTTAATGTAAGTTCTAATTCTCTAGAACATAAAATTGCATCTTCAAAAAACATTTCGTAAAAATCGCCTAATCTATAAAAAATTATTGTATCATTATATTTTTCTTTTATTTCAAGATACTTCAACATCATAGGACTAATTTTACTTTTATCTACTTCACTACGCTTCATACTACCACCTGCTAAATGTTATTATAACAAGTTTAAAAGAAAAATTAAAGATTAAAAATGTTGGAATTTCTATTTATACAAACATATAATAAAAAATGCACAAACAATGTGCAATATTTTTTAATTCATAGTTAAAATATTTTAATAGACAATATTTCTAATTTATTTTATCAGTATTATTAAATGCAATATTCAAAAATTAAGCATTACTATATGTAATATTGTAAACTTCTTTTGCAAGAAAGTTTTCTGTTGGTCCTAATGCATAATAGCCGTTTCCACCTTGATTATAAAGATCACGATTTCTTTCAGACAAAGTCTGTATTTTACCATCCACGTTATCAAGGACCAAAATATTTTCTGAATTCAATTGACTATAACTATTTACATCTTCTTTAAATCCTACTACTGTAACCAAATGTCTTAGACCTCCTATTAACTATAAATTTAATATAAATCATTGTTAAAAAAGCAAATAATTTGTCGCTTTTTATATCAAAAATTTTACTAACGATAAAAACAATCATAAATAAATGTTTCAAATTAGATAACTAACTTAATAGAAAAATATTAAATATTATTCATGCGTTATATAAAATATTTTTATAACTAATTTTCCAACTAAAATTTTTTATAAAATTTAACTTTAAAATTTATTATTTGTATTAAAAAATATAATTATATATTTTTTTGATTACAAATTATTAATAAATATATCAACACATTAAATAAAATAGTTTTTCGATTACTTTATTTTATATTTTTACAATACTTTTAATTAATATTTATCACTCTTAAATTATTAAAAGTTAAAGTGACTATCAATTTCATATGTATAAAATAAATTATCCACCGTAATTTTATGCAAAAAAAACTCCAACTACAAAAGTTAGAGTTTGGTATCAATCTGGTGCGATACAAGAGCCTATTTTGAACACTTATATCTATAAAGAACAAACTAATAAATATCAGTTCTATATATAATATACCATGAATTTATAAAAAAGTGTCAATAAAATCAACAATTGTACATAAAATTGATAAAATTAATTAATAATATGTTATAATTTATATAATAGGTGATAATAATGAAAGATTACAATAATGGGCATGTCGTGGATGTCAACAAAATACCAACAACAGATTATGAATCAGCTGCACGAGAATGGTCTGAAGGAAGCAAAGCTTTAGAAGAATTGTTACTATATTGCTTAAAAAATAATATAATAACTCAATCTTGTTGTGTTGGACACAAAGATACTGATATGTCATTTCTGCAATTTGAGTTAAGTGAAAGAAATATTGGTTCAATTATTAAAATAATTAATCGATATTATAATCTTGATGGAATAAATATGACATTTGTTAATCAGCCTGGGATTATATCTAAATTCGATATACGGGTTCCTAAAAATATTGGTGAACAATTTTTTAAAGATATGTTAATCCAACTTTCAAGTGGGTTAAATATACAACCTGAATCACTCCCATTAGAAATGAAAAGCACTTTAGATGCAATGTTAAAACATAAGATACCTAATGATTATTTAGAAATTCAATATTCTAAAAATAATGGTGAGAAAAAATTATTTGTTGCTACAACTAATCCTAATTATTCTGATTTGTATTGGAATAACGAAAAAGCTAAACCTTGGGTTGAAAATAGTGTTAGTATTGAAGATTCACCAGAAAATATAATTCCAATTATAAATGATATTTCTAAAAAAGCACCAATAGTATATAGCGATTATGTTGAAACACAGAGGAGAATTGGTAACCAAATTCCTAATTCATCACAAATTGAACAAGACAAAACAAGTGATACTATTATCGAAGAAGAACCTGTTGCTATAGTTGCAAATGCTCAAGCATCTCGTGAAAATGACTACGCTAGAAAAAATAACACGACAATAGTTGAAGTGTTGCCTGGAATGAGTATTGAGCAAGTAGCAAAAGAAATATGTGGAAAAAAATATATAGGTAAATTTAATGATTTTGAAATAGATGGCACAAAATATACAAATCCTGAACAGATCGTTGAAGCATACAAAAAAAACTGGGAGGAACATAAAAAGAAATTACAAGAAAAACAAGAAGCACAGTCAATTACAGAAACTAAAACTGATGAAGAACCAATAAAAACATTTACTGTAGAAAGAGATAAGCAAAGACAATTAGATGCCTCAGTTAGAGTACAACAAATTAATGCTATGCAACAAGCAAATTTAAATATTCAAGAAATGCAACAAATGATTTCTGAAGCAACTGAAGATAATTCTATCGGAGGTATGAGTAGATAATGACAGAAGAATTTAAAAAAGCTTTTTCCAATTTGTCTTTAGATGAAAAAAGAAATCAAATAAGTAATGAATTAATTATGATTTCCGAATTAATAAAATTAAAAGAAGACTCTCTTAAATTGCCAAGTGTTTTGTGTGTTAAAAACTATATTAGCAATAGTAATATGACAGAATCAGAAATGTTAGATTTTCTTTATGAAGATATATATAATATTCAAAAAGAATTAATTACTGTTTTTTCTATTAATAAGTAAAAATGACTCACTTCAATGTGAGCCATTTTTAGAGAGTGTAAAAAACTTTGTGTAAAGTTACCAATCCATGGTAATAAAGATATTTGAGATTGATTATATCAGTCCATTTTTGTTACCTTAATAATAACATAAAATTAAATAATTTTCAAAGATCAATTTAATCGTTCAGGATATAAAATATTAAGTTCATTATAAATCATATCCCAATTAGGGTATCTAGTAGTCCATTTTTTCTCTCCATTCTTTAGCAGTCATACCAAATAAAGCAACATTTAAAACATCAGCTTCTTCAGCATATACAAATTTCGTTTGCTTTTCGGTTAAAGTAGAAACTATTATACTTTCAATAGCATCAGTATGAACTACATAACTAACTTTTGCTAAAAGTCTATTAGCATGCCAATCAATTTTATTTTGATATGCTTCATTTTTCTTTAATCTTTCAAATTCTTGAATTACATATAATTTAAACTCTGGAGATAACCAACTAGCAAATTCTAGCATAAGTTCCACCATTATTACCAGATTTAGAAATAATACCTACAGCATTTGTCTCTTTAATCCATTTTTGTGGAGACATATAGAAATTATTTTTACCAGTCTCATTCTCAAAGGTCTCGAATTCGTGACCTTTGAAGTTTTCGTTATTAAGTTGTTCCCATAATCCTAAATATGCTAAGACATCTTTATTTCTCATCCAAGCATAAATAGGTATTTTAGGTTCTTCTGGATTTGCGTATCTAGCTAAATCGGTAAGTGATATAAATTCTTTATTATCAATTCTTAAAACACTAATTTTTTGTTCTTTTACTATTATTTCAGTTTTAATATTATCTTTATTCATTATCCACATCCTTTCTATCATTGAATAAAACTTCTTAATTAATTATTTATTCTATCATAAAATTGAACATTTAGATTAATGATTTTATAATTATCTTTCAAAGTCATCTTTTTCCTTGCTTAAATCTAATTCTTCAATGTCATCATAATCTAAAGCATTATCTTCATACATATCATTAACAACATCAATATATTTATCATCTTTATCATACCAACTATGAAGTTTGCTATGTAGGAAAGATATTAGTTTTTCAAACTTATCTTTTCAATATTCAAGAGTATTTTGTATATCTTTTATTTTAGACTTTAAAAATGATATTTCATTATCTTTTTCTTTAATTGTATCATTTAAAGTCTTAACTCTTAAATTAAGTGCCTCATTATTTTCAGTTAAAGTTTTAATCTTAATATATTCACTATAACGAACTTTGCTATCTATTCTTATACCATTAAAATCATATATGAATTTCCTTTTCCAATCTATAAAACCATCATCATATAGCTTTTTAAAATCTTTATAGAATGTAGTTCTAAAATTAACACTTTCAACTACATATTGATTTAAACTATTTTTAGTTAATTTTATATCATCAATATAATTCATTATGATTCTAGATTTTTCTTCACGATCTAAATTTTCCCAACACTCAACTATTGCTTTATATAACATTGGAAGTTTAACTCTATTAATAAAATCCATATCTCTTTTAATCAAAATATCTTCTGGTGTAAAATTTAATTATTTAAATTATTCTTGTTCTAGTATTTGTCTTTCAAGTTCAGCAATAGTATCATCAACATATTTAACTTCTTTATCATGTCCTTCTAGAGTAAATGAACCATTAATATATGCTTGTTTAATTCTTTCTCTTTTTGCTTGTTGATTATTTATCTTTTTTTCTATTTCTTATTTAGGATTAGATATTTTTGATTTAATCATTGGAAGAAAGAATTCATTAACAACTGAATCATATTCAAATATATCTCCCAAAAGTTCTAATATAGATTCTTCAATATAATCTTCTTTAACATTATTCTTACATTCATTACAACCATAGTAATAATAAGTTCTATCAAATTTCTTTTTATAAGTTGCTTTACCACCCATAATTCTTCCACAAACTGGGCATTTAAGTTTTTGTAAGAATAAATAAGTTTGATATCTTTGATAACTTCTAGAATTTTTTTGTTGTTGAACTTGGCAATTTTCCCACATTTCTTTACTTACTATTGGCTCAACTACATCTTCATAATAAGTTGGTTATTTATTTCTTTTTCCATGTAAGTAATCTCCTTTATAAATTGGATTTTCTATCATTTCAAGAATTGTATTATCACGCCATTTTTTATTACCCACATTTTCAGCATTAAATATATTAGCAATAGTTTGATAAGAATTACCTTCAAAATATAATTGATACATTCTTTCTACAATATGCTTTGTTATTATATCTGGAACCATTAATTTTCCTTCTCGTTTATAACCAAAAGGAGTGTGTCATGGAATATGACCTGACTTAATAGCACCAGCAAGACCTATTTTAGTTCTTTCGCTTGTTCTTTCTATTTATTGTTGAGAAAATGATGTTAATATTCTTGAAATCATTTTACCATTAGCATTAGTAGTATTAATATCATCATTAGCACAATCTAGGTAAGCATCGTTTTCTTCCAAAAATTTTAATATGTTTTCCCAATCATAAACACTACGAGTCAATCTATCTAGTTTTAATACAACAATAGTATTACATTTCTTGTCTTTAATATCTTGTAATAGTTCTTCAAATGCAGGTCTATAATTACAAGTTTTAGCACTTATACCAGCATCTTTATAAAGTTTATATATCTCATAACCTTTATATTCACACATAGCGCGAAGTCTTTTTTCTTGTTCTGGTAAACTAAAACCCTCACGAGCTTGATCTTCGGTACTAACACGAATATATAGTCCAGCAATTTTCTTTTCTTCACTCATATAATCAAATCTGTCTAACAAAAAAAGTGTCAAAAGTATTAAGGATATTAATACTATTGACACCTTATTAGTTCTAAATAATAAAATATAACTAAATTATCTTTCCACCTCATCTATTTACCCCCTTAAATAGATAGTTATCTCTGATTGGCTTATATTCTATCACTTTTTAATAAAATGTCAAATATTTGGCTTAAAATCGTTATTTAAAATGGAATTGATAATCTTTTTAAATACTTTTAATGTATTCTTCTAAATCTTTAATTAATATCTTATTACTTAAATTTTCTATATAGATATTTGTTTCATAATTAAATGCGAGAAATGTAATACCTTTAATAATTATTCTATGTGGTTCAACATAAGATAGATTTGTTCTTTCTATTGTTCTTATTGATCCTTTTTGTATTTCACATTTAGTATTACAAAAACTACATAAAAATTCTAGTTTCTTTTTAAGTGCTTCTTTAATATCTAAATCTTGTTTAATAATATTTACCATTAAATCCTCCCTTTCTTTTACACAACAAAAAATCAATTCCATTTCTAGAATTGATATTTATTAGTAAGTTGAACTAAATTTCAACTAGATTCTTTAATGGTGCGGGTGACAGGAGTTGAACCTGCAAACCTTACGGCGCTAGATCCTAAGTCTAGTGCGTCTGCCAATTCCGCCACACCCGCACATAATGGTGGACCCTATAGGACTCGAACCTATGACCGCCCGGTTATGAGCCGGATGCTCTAACCAACTGAGCTAAGGGTCCATCAACTGACTAATTAATATTAACATATTTTTTTTTATGTTGCAAGCAATTTATTTTATTTTTCTTATCTTTTTAATCTCACATCATTTACAAATATACATTTTATAATTTTTTTGGTTAAAATAGAAATTTTTATCGTATATTAATTTTAATACTTTTTTTACAAAATAAAAGAGTATTGAATTTTGTCAACACTCTAAATGATTAATTCATTTTTAAATTAATTCTCGATATAATATCCGTTTTTTTATTTTGAAAATTAGGATAATAGTTATTTGTTTAACTTAATAACATTTACTTATCTCTTAAAATTGCCGAATGTTTTCTTTCAACATCACTAATAATCTTATTAAATATTTTCATTACTTCATCATCATTTAAAGTTTTATTATAATCAGTAAACGTTAAATTATATGCAATAGATTTTTTATCAGCAGGTACATTTTCTCCTTTATACAAATCAAAAACATCAATATTACTTAAAATATGACCAGCTGACTTTTTAATTGTATCGATAATTTCCAAAGAAGTTACACTATCATCAACAATAAACGCTAAATCTTTTTCAACTGATGGATATTTAGAAATCTCTTTAAACTTTATTGGTTTAATTTTCTTATCAATTAATTTATTCATACTAATTTCAAAAACATATATATCATCTTTAACTAAATTAGGATGAATTTTTCCCATATATCCAATTTCTTCTTTATCAACCGTAATAACACAAGAAATTCCTGGATGAATATCATCAACTATTTTTTCAACTAATTGATATCTATTTTTAAATCCTAAATAATTAAGTAAATTCTCTAATACTCCTTTTATAAGATAAAAATCTACTTTATTTTCTATTTTTTGCCAATTATTATTTAAATAATTCCCACTCATTAAAACTGCTATTTTAGTGTCTTCCTTATCCATATCATAGTAAACATTAGATATTTCATAAAGGAGTATATCATTAACTTTACGTGCTTTATTATACTCATAAACTTTTAATAATGATGGAATTATAGTTTGCCTTATAGTCTTTTTATCACTACTCATTGGACGCAACAAATCAATGCTTTCTTTTCTCTCATATTTAAATAAATTATTATCCTCATCACTAACTAAAGTATAAGTTCTACATTCATTAAGTCCTAGACTTCTAAGTCTTTTAGATATAACTTTTCTATATTTAACATTATCAGCATATTTACCAGCAGTGGATTCTATAACAGGAAGTTTTGATATAATTTTATCGTATCCATAAAGTCTTCCAATTTCTTCTATTAAATCCTGTTTATGTGCTTCAACATCTAACCTTCTATTAGGTATTTCGACAACATAGCTATCTTTATCACATTTATAATCGAATCCTAAATTATTAAGACTTTTTTTAATATCATCGTTAGTCATTGAAAGTCCTAAAACATTATTAACTTCATCTTTTGTAACATTAGCAACTTTTTTTACTTTATCAATATTATCATAAACTATCGTATCACTTAATACTTCACCATCAGCATATTTCTGAAGCAAATAACAAGCTCTTTCAATAGCAAGACTACAATACTCGTAATTAAGTCCTCTTTCATATCTAAGAGAAGCTTCACTTCGTAAATCTAGTCTTAAAGAAGTATATCTAACGTTATAAGAATTAAAAATAGCACTTTCAATTAAAATATTTTTAGTTGAATCATCTATTTCTGTATTTTCACCACCCATAACACCTGCAATACATACTGGATTTTTACCATCTGTAATAACAATATCATCACTTGTTAAAAGTCTTTCTTTTTTATCGAGAGTTACAATTGTCTCATTATCTCCAGCCATTCTAACTAAAATTTTATCTCCTAATTTATCTTTATCAAAAAAATGTAATGGCTGTCCAAACTCTAACATAACATAATTAGAAATATCGACAACATTATTAATTGGTCTCATACCTGCTGCAATAAGTCTATTCTTAATAAAATTAGGAGACTCCTTAATAACAACATTCTTTACCATTTTTGCATTATACATAGTGCAATTTGGAGTTTTTATTTCTATAGAAAAATGTTTCTTAACCGAATCTTTAATAGCTTTATAATCAATTTCTGGAAGTTTTACTTTTTTTCCTAATACACTAGCAACTTCATAAGCAAATCCAATATGATTAGTACAATCAATATTTCTATTTGGATTTAAGTCAAGTTCATATATTGTATCATCAAGACCTAAATATTTAACTGCATCACTACCTACTTCTACATCATCTGGCAAAATATAAATACCCTTAGCTCTATTTTCTGGTGTTTCCTCTTCCAATCCTAGTTCCGATAAAGCACATATCATACCATTAGATTCAACTCCACGTATTACACTAGATTTAATTTCAATGCCACCTGGTAAAATAGCACCAGGAAGAGAAACTATTACTTTAATATTTTCTCTTACATTAGAAGCACCACAAACAATTTGTCTTTTTTCATCTTTAGTATCAACAATACAAACATGCAAATGATCAGAATCAGGATGCATGCTACATTTTAACACTTTCCCAACAACTAAATTATTCAAATTATGATTAATTACTTTTTCTACATTAACTCCAGCATTAGTCACTTTAATAGCTAACTCTTTTAAATCAACTCCATCAAGATTAACATAATCTTTAACCCAATTCATACTTATTGCCATATTATTCAGCCTCCTTTCTATCAAAAATATCTTTTATTCTTAAATCATTAGTATAAAAAGTTCTAATATCTGTAATTCCATATTTTAGCATTGCTAAACGTTCTGCTCCAAACCCAAAAGCAAAACCTGACCAAACGTTAGAATCATAGCCACAGTTGTCTAAAACATTATGATGAACTATACCAGCTCCACCAACGGTTATCCACCCTGTACCTTTACAAATATTGCATCCTTTACCGCCACAATTAAAACATGAGATATCAAGTTCAACAGAAGGTTCAGTAAATGGATAAAAACTAGGTCTAAATCTTGTTTCTCTCTCATTACCAAATAATTTTTTAGCTACTATATCGAATGTACCTTTTAAATCTGCAAGAGATACATTTTTATCAACTAATAATCCTTCAATTTGTGTAAATTGATGGGAATGAGTCGCATCATCATCATCTCTTCTATAAGTTTTACCAGGACAAATTACACGTAATGGTGTTTTCTCCTTATTAGCTAACATAGTTCTTATTTGAACAGGTGAAGTTTGACTTCTTAATAAAAGACTATCCTCAAAAGTATAAAAAGTATCTTGAGCATCTCTAGCTGGATGTCCTTTAGGTAAATTTAAAAGCTCAAAATTATATAGATCTTTTTCTACTTCTGGTCCTTCAACTACATCATATCCCATTGAAAGAAATAATTCTTCTATTTCTTCAATAAGATTTTCTAATATATTAGCACTACCAACATTAATCTTAGTACTTGGTAAAGTAATATCAATTTTTTCACTCTTTAACTTTTCGTTTAGCTCTTTTTCTTTAATTTCCTGCTCAATTTTTGAAATAATATCAGTAGCCTCTTTCTTTAATTCATTAGCAACACGTCCAACTTCCTTTTTAATTTCTATTGATAAACTTGCCATATCACTTGTTAAAAGAGTAATAACCCCTTTTTTACCTAAATATTTAATTTTTAAATTAGACAAATCATTCATGTTATTAACATTTTTAATTTCTTCATTTAAATTATCCCTTATTTCACATACTTTTTTTTCAATATCCATAAAAATCTCCTTTCAAAAATAAAAGCATTTCATCCAAAGGACGAAATGCTCGTGGTACCACCTTATTTTAGTAGAAAACTACTCTCTAATCTATAACGGGAATTAACCGTTTACTATTAATAACAGCTATAGAACGAATTCATAAAGATTATTTACTATTTTCCACCATCCAATAGCTCTCTTTAAAATAAAAACTTTATTACTACTTTCTAATCACAGCATTAAAAATATATAACCAATTATAACATAAAGTTTTATATTTGCAATAACAAAATAATAGTGTTTACAATGCTAACTTTCTAATAGCATCATGTGCTGCTTCTTGTTCTGCTTCTTTTTTGCTTGGTGCAGTACCTGTTCCATAAACTATATCATCTACTTTGACATTAACCGTAAAAGATTTATTATGAGCTGGTCCGTCTTCAGAAACGACTTCATACACTAGACTTCTTTGCTCAGTTTGGACAAATTCTTGTAAAGCTGATTTATAGTCATTAAAAAATATAACTTTGGGATTTTCTATATAAGGTACTATTATTCCTAAAATTACCCTTTTTACAGTATCAAACCCCAAATCCAAATATATAGCTCCCATTAAAGCTTCAAAAATATCTGCTAGTATTACTTTTTTATATCTTCCACCATCAATTTCTTCCCCATGCCCAACTTTAATATATTTACTTAATTGTAAATCTTTAGAATATTCAAAAAGAGCATTTTCACAAACATAACTAGCACGTAACTTTGTCATATCCCCCTCTTTTATTTCAAGATTTTGAAAAAGATAATCACTAATTACTAATTCTAAAACTGCATCCCCTAAAAATTCTAATCTTTCATAATCACTTTTTAAATGATTTTCATTAACATATGACGAATGTTGAAAAGCCGTAATATAATATTTATTATCATTAGGTTTTATATTTAATAAATCATATAGTTCATTCACTTATATCACCAATATTATTATAACAAAATATAAAACTTATTTAAACAAAAATATTATATTTATTGATTAAATGAATATTTAATAGTAAAATAATAATAGTGAATGTCTGGTGAGAGCATGAGAAAAATATTAATTTTTTTAATAAGAACATATCAAAAAATTCCATTACCTAGTCATTCTATGTGTAAATTTCAACCAACTTGCTCTAATTATGCGATTATTGCAATTGATGAATATGGATGCTTTAAAGGTTGTTATTTAGCTATAAAACGTATAATAAGATGCAATCCATTTAATAAAGAAAATGGATATGATCCTGTACCAATTAAGGAGAAATTAAAATGAAAAAATTTAAACTATTTATATTAAGTATTATTTCCATATTATTATTATCAGGATGTGATTTTTTTAAAATTGATACAATGGAAGGAATAGATATTATAACTACTAGTTATCCTTTAGAATTTATAATAAAACAATTATATGGAGATCATTGTTTAGTAAAATCAATTTATCCAGATGGAGTTAATAATTCAACTTACGAAATAAATGATAAAATGTTAGATAATTATAGTAAAGAAGATTTATTTGTTTATGTAAGTGCAGGTAATGATAAAGACATCGCCGTAAAGTTATTGGATAAAAATAAAAAATTACTAATAATTGATGGAAGCTTAGGAATGAGCCCTGAATATATAGAAGAATTATGGTTAAATCCTTCTAATTTATTAATGGTTGCTCAAAATATTAAGAATGGACTTATTGAATATGTAGATAATACATATTTAATTAAAGAAATTGAAGAAGAATACGAAAAATTAAAACTTAAATTATCAGAATTAGATGCAGAAATTAAATTAACTGCCGAAAATTCTACTTCAAATACTATTGTTGTTGCTAATAAATCACTTAGCTATCTAAAAAAATATGGATTTAATGTTATATCTTTAGATGATGACAATACAGCACTAGATAAAACTGTTATTGAAGTCAATAATATGATTAATTCAAACTCAATAAAATATATTTATAGTTTAGAAAATACTGAAGATAATGAAACAGTAAAATTATTGCTTGAAAACAATTCTTCACTAACAGAAATTAAATTAAAAAAGCTTGACAATATAACTACAGAAGAACGAAATAATAATGATGATTACTTTAAATTAATGCAATATAATTTAGAGCAAATAAAAAAAGAAACTTATAAATAACTACTAAAAATATTAGTAGTTTTTTTTATAAATAATCACTATTTTTTATAATGTATAAAGAATTATTAGAATAAAAAGCATAAAAAATTTGTGATAAATTAATTTTTTTCTTTATTAGCATTTCTTCTAGCCATTTTTGAGACTTATTTATTTTTTTTAACGTTTGATAGTTTATTTTTCCATCTAATATAATTGCAATTGGATATTCACCTACTCTCGAATCATATTTCGAAAATACAGAAAGATTACCATTATTTTCTAAAATTGCAAAATCGACATCTTCTATTGTTTTAATTTTCTGCTCACGTAATTGAGTAAGTAAGTCATCTAAATTATAACGTTGTCTTATCATCTCTTTAAAATTTACTTTACCATTATTTATAATAATCGATGGAACACCATCTACCATATTACGAAATCTAGGAAATCTAATAGATATCTTCGATAATAATATTTGAATAAGTAAAAGGAAGAAAATCGGTAATATAGATAAAAAAATACTTTCTTCTCTATTATCTATTGAAATAGCTGCCAATTCTGCTATAAGTATAGATACTATTAAATCTATTATGCTTAATTGTCCTACTTCTCTTTTCCCCATAAATCTATATATAATTATTATTAAAATATAAAATATAAAAGTTCTAAACAATACTATTAAATAGTCCATAATATCACCTATTTTATTATGTTAATTGGTATTATTTTTTATTCATCTTAATATACTTTACTAGGGTGAATTTATGAAATATCTAAAAGCTTTCCTTATTGTTCTATTAACCACTATATTAGTTAATATACTATTTAGTAGCCTTTGTTATTTCAATATAATAGGAAATACTACTAATTCTGTATTAAAAATTTTATCTATATTAGTACTTAGCTTTATAAGTGGTTTATACATTGGTATTAAAAGTAATAATAAAGGATATTTAGAAGGAATTAAAGTTGGATTAATAACAATTCTATTTATAATTTTACTTTCTTATTTAGGATTTAATGACAACTTTAACATGATTAAAATTTTTTATTACTTTTTAATATTACTAGTAACTATTATTGGTAGTGTTATTGGTATTAATAAAAAAGAAAAAAAATAGGAATTATTTTCCTATTGATTAATTTTTTTTAATGCCTTTGCTATTTGATCTGGACAAGATGTCATTTTATTATCACATTTAATACCTTCTAATTTTTCTATTACATAATTTATATTTTTACCTTGGCATAATGCAGAAATTCCAAGGGAATTTCCTGGGCAACCATTTTCTACTTCTATTCTATTAATTGTATTATCTTCATTAATATAAATAACTATTCTTGTAGCACAAATACCAGTTGGAATATATGTATGCTTCTTCATATTACACCTCAAATATTATTCTTATATTTTTCTAAAAAAACTTTTTTATATTCTAAAAATTTATCCTTTTTTATTGCTTCCCTTATTTCTTCCATCATTTTAATTAAAAATCTAGTATTATGAATAGATAATAATCTACCACCTAATGCTTCATCACTATTTACTAAATGTCTTATATAAGCTTTAGTATGGTTTTTACATGTATAACAATCGCAACTATTTTCTATTGGAGTAAAATCCTCCTTATATTTACTATTTTTTAAATTAATTTTACCTTCCATAGTAAAAGCATTTCCATGTCTTGCAATTCTTGTCGATAAAACGCAGTCAAACATGTCTACACCACGCTCTATTCCTTCTAATAAATCTATTGGTTCTCCTACACCCATGAGATACCTTGGCTTATCTTCAGGTAAAAATGGAATTGAATAATCAATTGCTTTATACATGTCTTCTTTAGATTCACCATCATTAGCAACTCCACCAATACCATATCCATCAAAACCAAGCTTTACAGTCTCAATTGCCGAATATTTTCTTAAATCTTCATAAGCTCCACCTTGTATAATACCAAATAATGATTGATTTAAATTATTATGAGATTCTTTTCCTCTTTTTGCCCATCTAATAGTACGTTCAACACTATTTTTCATATACTCATAACTTGCACTTGCAGGAGGACATTCATCAAAACTCATTGCTATATCACTATCTAATTTATTTTGAATTTGAATACTTTTTTCTGGAGTTAAAAAAAGATTAGAACCATCTATATGACTTTTAAAGTGCACGCCTTCTTCAGTAATATCTTTAGGTTTTGCTAAAGAAAATACTTGAAATCCTCCAGAATCAGTCAATATTGGCCTTTTATAATTCATAAATTTATGTAAACCACCAGCTTTTGCTATTAAATCTTCCCCAGGTCTTAGCCATAAATGATAAGTATTAGAAAGAATAATACCACTATTACACTCATATAACTCTTCTGGAGTTAACATTTTTACCGTAGCACGTGTTCCAACAGGCATAAACATTGGTGTTTCTACTACTCCATGATTAGTTTCAATATTTCCATATCTAGCTTTAGTTTCTAAATCTTTATGTAATAAGTTATATTTAATTTTCATTTTAAACCACCATGATTAATTATATCACAACCATTTCTATATTGTAAAACTTTTAATTATATGTTAAATTTATATAGTAATAATAGTAGAGAGGAATGATTATATCTATGAAAAATTTAATGAAATTATTTTCTATTTTATTAGTTGGATGTCTAATTGCCTTAATTATCACGAGTTCTATTTTTCCAGTAAATGATATTCCCGATTTTGCTTCTAAATTATCAGAACTATTTACAATGAATATAATTCCGATAATAATTATGGCAATTTCTAGTTTTTGTCTTCAAAGAAAAGATGAAAACTATCTTGTAAGAATAATACTTTTTTTTATGTTATTCTCAATAATTTTATCAGCAGTAGTCTTATTCTTACCATTAAAAGATATAAATGAATCTTTGTATAGTATTATAGTAAACATATATAACTTTATTTCACAAATACAGCTATACCTTTTAGCTTATTCTCTTTTATGTGTCGTAAAACCAAACAATACTATATGTGATTTTATTAAAAAAATTGCATACATAGCTATAATTGCCAGTATAATCGTCCAGTTATGGGTAATAATTAAAGCTGAAATGATTGAAACGCTTCCAAACGTATATGGATATAAGGGATTTAATTTCTCATCACTAAAGGAAACATCAGAAGCAGCTTATAAAGTTGTAACTATTTCACTTTATGTTGAAATCTTTTCCATAATATTAACTTATATTACAAATTACGCATTTGAAACTGACACAATAGAAGCTGAAAATTTAGATTACGACGAACTAAAAAAACAAGCTGAATCAATAACCCAAAATCAAATTGATACAATATACTTAACTAAACCAAAAGAAATAATACCTGATAGAAGTATTTCAGAAAAAACCGGTTTAATGAACATAAATAATCAATTAGGCGCAAATAGCAATGTTGGACAAATAGATGATAAAACAAAATTAAAAACTACTTTCGTAGATAAATCTATACCTACATCTAACGGCCCAATAGCTAATCCTAATATCAAAAACAATGAAAACAATAACCAAAATAATAATTAAGAATTGTTGAAACAACAATTCTTTTTATATATATTAATTTAAAATAATTTCAATAACAAAGTCATATACACAAAATCAAACGGAAAGAAAGGTTGCCGGTAGCATACCCGTCGTAGCTGGCGAAATAGAACGCACCAGCTCCAGAACCGTCGCCATAGTAGCCCCCACGGTTGAACCAAGGGCCGCTAGAGTAAACAAACGAAGAGGTATCACCATACCATGAACCTATTGGTCTATTACATATTCCAGTTTCTCCACATTGTTCTGTTGTTCCTGTTGTCTGAATAGTTCCAAATGGTCCCATCTCTCCTGTTCCATCACCTAATATCCTATTTGCTCTATTCCAATTACTATTTACTTTATAACTATCATAATATTTATTGCTAGGTAAATTTATCCCATTTGTTATACTAGTTATACTGCTATCTACTCCACTTACTGTTCCTATATCACATGTCGGACATCCTAATATTCCATTAAACCCTGAATTATAGATATTATGTCTTCCTGATAATGGTAGTCCACTCTCATCTACTTGGACTCCCATTACATATTCATGACTTCCTCCTGACATATCATATACTCCCGTTATATTTCCTGTTGTGCTTGCTAAATATCCTGTCGTTGTATTATAGGCTTGAGTTACACTACTACTTGTTCCATAACCCTTATATTCTGGATAGTCTAATGTTGGTTCTGATACTGCTGAATATCCCGTTTTACGACTAGAATTATTATTCAATCTTACTTCACTATTTATTCCATATATAGAATGTGATAAATAAGCTACTGCTCCCCATTCTGTATTCTTCATCATATGTGATTCTAATTCACGTTTGTAATTATAACTTACTGTGAAAGCATTGGCTACTTGTATATTCCTCCAACTATAAACGTTTGGTTTTATTATTACTTTATCTACTTCTGTTGTATTTTTTTGAGCTCCAGATATACTTGTTGCTCCATCATATCCTGTCTCAAACTTTCCTACCCATAGTCCATTTGTATTGAATGCTAAGAAAGCTGGATGAGTCATATAATCTCCTACTTCACAGTTTCTACTTTCTCCTGATAATCCAGGTGTTGTACATTCTCCTTCTATACTATCAGTAGTATTTATTGTTCCGAATTTTATATCTATTGAATGTACTTTACTTGCATCTATTCCTGTATTACTACTACTATAATTTCCTAAATCCCATAACTTATAACTATACTTCGGTATCCATACAAAATAACTCTCTATTTCTTCTTCTGGTATTATTTCTCCACTAACATATTCTTTATTTTCATTTTTTAATATTACTGCATTTGCCCATCTTTTTTCTTCATAACTATACCACTTACTTGTTAAATCTGCTTTCTTTACTGTTCCATCATCTTCTATTGTTACTGGTATTAATGGTTCTTCTAATTTTGGTTCTGTTCCATTTAATATTGCTTCTTTATATTCTTTTGGTGGATTAACTGAAGCTTCTCCACTTATTGATAATTCTGCATTAAAAGCTCCATATCCTATCGATAATCCTAAAATTGTTATTGTTATTAAAAACATTATTTTTGGTTTTATCATAATATTACTTCACATCTTTCATATACTAATTTATTTCTTATTTCATATATGAATTTTGTCATTATTTCTTTTAATATTATGATTAAACCTATTTTATCTTTTAAGGTAAAGGCTTCTAATTTAGTAAAGTGCCCCCACTCGAATATTTGTTTGTATTCCTAAATTCCATTCTTTTACCTTCTTTCTACTTTATATTTAAATTTTCTTTCATTAGTTTTTCTATTTCTTTATATAACTTATTATTAGCTTCTTCAAGTGACATATCATTAACTTTAAATGGAGTTCCAAATCTAACAGTAAGATTTTTACTTCTAAAATGATAATCGCCAGTTAATCCAAATGGTACAATAGTCGCATTTGTTTTTTTTGCCATTGACACTGCACCAAATTTAAATGGTAATAAAAATTTATCCTTTGTTTTATTTCTTGTTCCCTCTGGGAATATACCAATTGCACCATTATTTTTTAATATCTCGAGTGCTTTTTCTGTTGCATCATTATCTTTTATTTGTCTATTAACAGAAATACAACCTGCCATTTTAAAAAACCAAGCAAATTTTGAATCAAAATATTCTTTTTTTGCCATATAATGAATAACTCTTTTAGTAGAAATAATTATTGGGCACTGATCATATACATGTTTATGATTACCACATATTATTATTGGACCATCCTTTGAAATTACTTTTTTGTTAATAATTTTAGGTCTATAATATAATTTAAAAATTGGACCTAAAATAAATTTTATTATTTTATAACCAAAATCTTGAAATATTTTTATTTTTTTCATATTATTCACCATTAGATGATTCTTCACTTAATTTCTTTAAATCAACTTTTCCTATTAAAGTTCTAGGAAGTGATTTTCGATATTCATATTCATAAGGTAAAGAAAATTTTGATAAATTTTTTTCACAATGTTCTTTTATACTCTTTCTAGTTATCCAAGAATCACTATAACCGTTTTTTAAAACTATTATTGCTTTAGCAACTTGAACTTTATATGGATGTGGTATTCCAATTACTGTACATTTTAATACTGCTTCATGTTCTTCAATAACTGTTTCTATCTGTTGTGGATATATGTTGTATCCAGAAGATATAATCATTCTTTTTAACCTACTTTGATAAAAAATTATACCATCCTTATTCATATATCCCATATCACCAGTATGTAGCCAAACATTACCATCATCATGAATTTGTAAAACCTCATTAGTTTCTTTTTCATTATCTAAGTATCCCATCATAACTGTTGGACCGCAAACACAAATTTCTCCTGTTTCCATATAAGGCGCTTCTTCTTGAGTATTAGGCTTTACTATTTTAAAATAATCACCTGGAAATGGAATTCCAATGCTTCCTTCAACATTATAATCATCACAAGCTAGAGCAGTTGCAGCTGTACTTTCGGTCATTCCATAGCCTTGCATAATTTTTACTTTTGAATTATGTTCTTCCAAAAAAACATTAACTCTTCTTGCTAAACTAACTGTAAGAGTATCACCACCACATATTGCATATTTCAATTTTTTTAAATCTAATTTCTTATTATTAGTATTTAAAAGTGCTTCATAAAGGGTAGGAACTCCTACTACAACTTGTGGATTTGTTTTTGCTAATAACTTATCAAAATGTCTAGCATCAAACTGTGGAATTAAATTTATAGTACATCCTATATGTAAAGGTGTATGAACTGAAACGCCAATACCAAAACCATGAAAAATAGGCATTATTGTTAATATCGTATCACCTTTTTCTAAATTTTTTAAAACAATTTTTGCTTGTTCTGCTAATGTATTAAAATTACCATTAGATAACAAAATTCCTTTAGGAGTACCGGTTGTCCCACCACTATGCAAAATCACAGCAGGTGTATCTTTATCAGTTTCAAAACTACACCTTCCATTATAACTACTACCTTTACGCAAGAAATCATTCCAATACATGTATTCGCCTTTAAAATAAGGCTTTTTTATCTTATAACTTTTAGTGAATATATACCCTAGTTTAAGTAACATTGACATCGAATTACCAGCAGATACAATTATTGTTTTATAAACATCGGTTTCTTTAATTATTTCAGCTACTTTTTCATAACACAAATCAATCATAACAAGCATAACACTATTAGTAGAAATTAAATAATTTTTAATTTCTTGTTCACTAGATAACGGATGAATCATATTAGCAATAGCCCCAATTTTATTTAAAGCATAAAAGCTAATAATACCTTCTGGTGTATTAGGCATACAAATAGTAACTACATCACCTTTTCTTATTCCTTGACTACGAAAAGAACGAGAAGCTAAATCTATTTGTTTAAAAAACTCTTTATAAGTCACTAAATGTCCATAATAGTTATATGCAACTACATTATTACATTCTGGTAAATTTTGCTTAATAAAATCATAAAGTGATCCTTCTGGAACCTTTAGTTTCATTTCATTATTTTTATAATATTTACTCCATGGTGCTTTGGGTTTTGTCTTAATTCCAAAAATATTTAAAAAACTCATATTATACCTCACTACTAGTTAATTTTTTACTAATAAACTTCATTAAGTCTTCATTTGCTTCGTCTAAATTATCACCTTTTATAGTTATTGGTTTATAAAATGTAATCTTAACTCTTTTTTTAAATAATTTATATTTTCCAGTAATAGTAAATGGAACAATCTTTGAATTAGTATCATGTGCCATTTTTACTGCTCCAATTTTAAAAGGTAAAATAACTTTATCACTTCTATTAAAAGTTCCTTCTGGAAAAATACCAATAGCCATCTCTTTATTTAAAAATGATTTTGCTTTAGCAAGAGCGAAGTTATCTTTTGTTCTTCTATTGACTGGTATTATTCCCATATGTTTAAATAATATTTTTTTAATTCCTCGATAAAGTTCATCTTTAGCTAAAAAATGAATACAACGATTAGTAGAACAAATTAGCAATACACAATCAAAATTATTTGTATGATTACCTGCAATTACGATACGTCCTTTATTAGGAATGTTTTCTTTCCCAATTATAATAGGTCGATACAATATCTTAAATAATAAGCTAATAACTGGCCTTACTATTTTATAGAACAAAGGATCTTTTTCAATTACTCTCACTAAAACACCTCTATTTATACAATAAAATTATTATAACATATTATTTACTATTATGTTTTTTTTATTTTTTGAAACCTTAATTTTTAAACAAATATTAACTACTGTCACAATAAAACAAACAATAATACTTAATAAAAGAATTAATAAAACTAAAGCAAAATACCCAGCATTAGTTAATGCAGATAATCCATATGCTTTAGAATTATTCAATAACAATAAAATAATTAAACTTAATATCATTATAAATATATCTATCACATAAAATAGTTTTAATTTCCAATTCATTTTCTTTTATCACCTATTATTTATTATAATTGTAACATTAATAGTAAAAAAATTAAACTATAAAACAAATTATATTCGATAATATTTAATTATAAAAGTTGTTTCTTTTTTATTAGAAAAAACATCTATAGTACCATTATCTTCATTAATAATAGCTTTAGATAATGCAAGACCTATTCCAATACCATCAGAATTAGAATTTTTTCCTTGATAAAAACGTTCAAATATATGAGGTAAATCTTTCTTATCTATAATTTTACCAAAACTTTTTATTTTAATCATAAAATATATATTATTTTCTTGACAAGTTATAATTATTTTTTGTCCATTTTCAGAATACTCAATGCAATTTTTTAAAATATTAGTAATTGCTTCCACTTCCCACTTATAATCACATTTTATTTTAGAACTATTACTATTTTCTACAATAATTTCTATATTTTTTAAATCACATAAAAGTAATACATTATCCATAGAAGATTTAATTATTTCTATTACTTTTGTATCTTTTTTTATAAATTTAATAGTATTAGATTCAAATTTAGACAATTTTAATATTTCTTGGACTAAAAAATTAATATTCATTATTTCTCTTTTAATATTTTTTAAAAAGTCATTTCGTAATTCTACATCCATGTTTTCATCATCTATTAAATCGTCTAACATTATAAGAATACTTGTTAAAGGGGTTTTTAACTGATGTGATATATCTTCTAAAGATTTTTTTAAATTCAATTTATCAATTTTAGAATTATTTGCTACTTCTTTTAACATTACAGTAGTTTTATATATTTCATTTTTTAATATTGATAATTGTCCTTCTGAATTAGAATCAATATTTAAATCATAATTTTTTCTATTAATTTGTTCAAGATATTTAGTAATACTTTCAATACTTTTATTTTTTCTTCTATTATACATAAAAAAGAAAAAAAGAAAAAAGAAAATTATTACTACAAAAAATATAACTTTCAATAATATAAAGCAATTATAATAATTATCATTTTCAATTAAAATTGATTGTGTATCTAAATCTATTCCATATTTTTCAAATAATTCTGAATTACTTTCATCATTATTTAAAATTAATATAATTTCATTTTCAGTAACATTGGGATATTTTTCTAAAATTTTTGTTACTATTTGATCTATTTTGTTATTAAAATTATTTGTATAGACTCGATACTCATAATTACAAATAAAAATAAAAATTGTTAATAACACAAAAGATACAATTCCAGCTTTTAATAAATAAGTTTTAAAATTAATTTTCTTATTCATTTATAATATAACCTATCCCCTTTACTGTTATAATAATATTATCTCCTATTTTTTCTCTTATTCTTTTAAAATAAACTGTAATTGTATGATCATCAACATCATTACCTGTCCATTCCCAAATCTTATCAAGTATAGTACTTCTTGTTACTACTTTATTAAGATTTAAGAATAATAAATTCACTAATTTTAACTCTAAAGCAGTTAACTCTATCTTTTTATTATCTTTATATAGTAATAATTTATCAATATCAAAAATTATATTATCTTTTTTTATTATATTTTTCCTTTTTGTTCGTAGTAATATTTTATTTATTCTAGCTAATAATTCTTTAGTACTAAAAGGTTTTGTAATATAGTCTTCTGCACCCATTTCTAATCCTTTTACAATATCATTTTCATCGTCTTTAGCTGTTAAAAATATAGTTGGTATTTTTCTTCTTTTTATATTTTCTTCAAACAAATCAAAACCATTTCCATCTAAAAGAGTAATATCAAGAATTATTAAATCAATATTATTATTATAGTTCAAATAATCAATTGTATCTTTGGCACTTGTCTTAGAAATTAAATTATAATTATTTTTCTCAAAAGCATAAGAAAGACCTTTTATAATTAATAAATTATCTTCTACTAATAAAATATTCATAAATAACCTCCCACATCAATTATAACATAATATAAAAAGGGCAAAATGCCCTTTTAAATATTTTCTTTTCTAATCGTTTCGATAATATTTTGCTTATTTATTCTATTTATAGAATATTTCATAATAAGAGAAATAAGAAGGAAAACAACTACTATAGATATAATAATTCCTAAAATCGGAAGTTTATATGGCATTCCTGATTCTCCTCTTAAGAAATGGTAAATCAAATACGATAATATAATACCAATAGGAATTCCTAATAATAGTGATTTTATTCCCATAAATAAACTTTCTAATCTTATCATTCGATTAAATTCTTTGTTTGTCATACCGACTGACTTTAACATTGCAAACTCTTGTCGTCTTAATTCCATACACGTTGTTATTGTATTAAATATATTAGTAATACCAATAAGTGAAATAACAATTATAAAGCCATATAAGAATATACCTATTAAAGTAAATAAGTTATTCATCATTCTAACATTTTCTTCAGTATTGTTAATTGAATAATTATTTTCACCTAACAATTTATCTATATCATATTGTAATTTATCAACATTACTTGAATCATAAAAAATTGTTACATTATCAGTAGTAGTAATACTATCAAATAATTCATCACTTATTATTAGTTTTGTCCCAGAATAATGTTTTAATCCAAAAGGATCTTCATCAGTTACAAAACCAACCTCAATTTCATATTCTTCACCATTAATTAAGTAACCATCAATAATATCATTTTTATCAAAATTAAAAATTCTCATATATTTATTTTGAAATTTATCATTTTCATCATCATAAATAGAAACAACTTCGTAATCTAATAAAATACCTTTATCTTTTATATTTTCATAATTTAAACCTAAAGATTTAATATATTTATTATATTGTTCTTCCCCTAAAACCGTTAAATACAAATAATCTTCTCCAAAATGATCTTCATCTAATTCAAGCCATTCAATATATTCTCGATTATAATTATTCCCATAAATTTTAAAATCTGCTTGTCTAAGAATAGTATAATTGTTAATGTTATTTAGAGTTGTCGTTTCAACAATCTTTTTATAATCTTCTTCATCGATATCTGCAGCACGTAATGAAAGATTATATTCTGAAATATTAAGTTCATTTTCTACTGCATCAAAAGCCATTGACATAAAACTAGATAATGCAATAAAAACGAATATAGAAACAACAATAGAAATTACCGTAGTACGATATTTTTTCTTATTTCTTTTTAAATTTTTAAAAGATATTTCTCCACCAACACCAAATATATTTTTTATTATTTTTGGTGATTTAATCTTCTTTAAATTTATCTTAATATCTGCACTATTTCTAATAGAATCAATTGGTGATGTTTTTGAAGCTTTTATAGCACTTCTAAATGCTGAAAAATAAATTGTAATTATTCCTAATATTATAGATATAAATGCTGCTATATACGAAAATGAAAACTCTAGTTTTATACCTGTAGTAAACATATCACTTAAGTAATAGTTACTAATAATGATAAGAATAAATGATGCTAAAAAGCCTAATAATATACCTAAAGGTATTCCTATTATACCTAGTATTGATGCTTCATAAAAAACATTCTTTCTTATTTGTTTTTTAGTAGCGCCGATACTTTTTAACATACCATATTGTTTTATTTTTTCCGTAATTGAAATATCAAAACTATTTTTTATACAAAATATAGACGTAAATACAATAATTCCTATTATAATAGCAGCAACTACACCCATACCACCTATACTACTACTATTAAGAGGATTTGTTTCTAAATCAACTAGATAGGTATTTATGTTAATTTCATATTTTGCCTTTTCTAATTCTTTAAATATTTCATTCCATTCTTCTTCTGTTAACACATTTTCAGAATAGGATTTAGCTAAAAGTTTTTCATTTACACCTAATATATTAGCAGTTACTTTAAAAACATTTTTAGTTCCTTCTTTAGTATATCTAGCAAATAAATCTACTTTATCATTTAAATTTTTTCCATCGGTATACGTTATAAATGTATATCCAGGAGCAGAATAATTTTCAATATTTGAAGCTGGTCTTTCAATAATACCAACGATCTTGTAAGTTTTAGTATTAGTATCAATTATATCTTCTTGTAATATATAAGAATCATCATATGATAAATAAGGATTACTTTGAGTTAATTCATTACCATCTTTATCTACTCTTTTTCCAACATCTAAAGTAATAGTATCACCAATTTTTAATTCTAATCTACCATTTGTTTTTAAATGCGTAGGTATAATAATTTCACTATCATTTTGTGGAAGACGACCTTCAACTAATTTTAATGATAAATTTTCTAGTGAATTTTTATTAAATGCTTTTATGTTTGCATAAGGTTTATACTCATTTTTTGAGTCTATTTTAGCATAACCAATGTTTTCAACCAAATTTAAAGTATCTATACTTCTATTATTTTCAAATAAAGAAAGCGCTGACACTGGCACATCGTAATATGCAACATGAAAATTACCTTTTTCATTGATTTCAAATTTAATTAATGACTCTATTCCACTAGCATAAATAGAAGAAACTGCTGTAATTAATGCTACTGAAAGCATAATTCCAATAATCGTAACAATTGTTCTTTTTTTATTTAACTTTAAATTTTTTATTGTTAACTTGTTAAGTAAATTCATAATTATATCTCCTCAACAATTTTTCCATCTTCAATTTTTATTATTCTATCCGCCACTTTAGCAATTTCCATATTATGAGTTATCATTATAATTGTTTGTTTTAAATCTTTATTAGATTTTTTTAATAATGCAACTATTTCATCACTTGATTTTGAATCTAAATTACCAGTCGGTTCATCCGCTAAAATTATTGCTGGATTAGTTATTAATGCACGCCCAATACTAGTCCTTTGTTGTTGTCCTCCAGATAACTCATTAGGTAAATGATTCCTTCTATTTTCTAAGTTTAAAAGTTTTAAAGTATCATTTAACATTTCCTTATCTATTTTTCGATTATCTAATGCTAAAGGTAAAGTAATATTTTCTTCGACATTTAATATTGGAATTAAATTATAAAATTGATATATTAAACCTACTTGTCTTCTTCTAAATATTGCTAGTTTATCATCGTCAAAATTAAAAATATCTTTCCCCTCAATATAAACTTTTCCTGATGTCGGTCTATCAACTCCTCCAATTAAATGTAACAAAGTTGACTTCCCACTACCTGATGCACCTACAATTGCAACAAATTCCCCTTTTTCTACAGAAAAAGATACATTATCTAAAGCTATAACTTTAGTAGTGTTTTTCCCATAAATTTTTGTTAATCCCTCTACTTTTAAAATTTCCATAAAACTTCTCCTTTTCTAAAAAGATTATATGATATGTAAAGTTACTACTAAGTTACATTTTAACATTTTTCATAATAATTTTTAAAAAAGAATTATTTAGTAATATTTTCTTTACTAAATAATTCTTTTATCCATTCTTTTGCATTAGTTAAATCTTTACTATCAGGGTGAGATAATGCATTATTAAAATTTTCAATACTAACTTGTAAATTTTTATCATTTGGATTTGCTTTTATCATATCAATATATTTATTCTTTACAGATATTGGCATTTTACCTTGACAGAAAAAACTTCCTAATATTATATTGTTATCTGCAATTTTTGCTCTAACTCTCTCAAATAATCTATCATAATATTATCACTACTTTTATTTTTCATTTAATCTATAAATTATTTATACTACAAAATAAATTTGATAAAATACTTAAAAAATTTATTTTCTATTTCAAAAGTTTATTATCAATAATTTTATCTGCTTCTAACATCATATTTGCTATACTATTCAGTAAACTATTGTTTCCTCTAATATTACCATCATTAAATATGTGCAAATTAAAATCTTGCTCCGTTGGATAAGAGACTATATTTAAATTATTACAATGATGAGTTAATCTTAAAAAAGTTCGCAATAATTTTTCTGTTAAATTAGACTGAATTCTATTTTGTTCATCAGAATATTCTTCATAAGATTTTATTTTCAATTTGCTTTTTAAATCATTTGATATTACTTTTGCATTCCATCTTTCAATTAACATAGACGAAACAACTAAATCATTTATACCTAACCTATTCATATATGAAACGAATATATTAGAAACTACTAAAAAACTAGGCGTAATATCATTTAGATTACCTTCCTGATATATATCAAAATTGTCATTAATAGTTGAAAAGCCTTCACCAACTTTATATAAGTTTCTTTTTATTCTTTTTGAAAATTCTGTTTTAGAATCATTATCATTTTGAATAGCATAAATATATGCTTTATTATCACAAACACCAAATTTTAATTTTGGCAAATCATATTTTTCACCGCTTTCAGAAATACAACTTACAACAAACTGATATGGTGTTTCATTGTTTATTCTATCTTTACAAATTCTCACTTGTAAATTGCAATTTAATAAATTAGAATATCCTAGTTCATATTCGCATTCCTCAGTATTATAAAAGAAAGAAAGGCGACGTTGCAAAAAAGCAACTGGATTGTTAAAATCCTCAATAGTAGCATTTGAAAATAAAAGAGCTAATATTGTTTTTTCTTTTGATATTCTTAAATTTTCATCATACATTTTACCATTTAAAATTTCTTCTGGAAAGTTGCTATCATCATAAAATTTTAAAGAAGCATCAACATATCTCAATAATAGCTCATTAAATTTCTTTTTATCTTTTATATATAAAGTTGGTAGTATTAAATCATCATGTACTATTTTAGCTTCATATTTAGCATTATCTTCAAACAAGAAAGTACTAAATGCTACATTATAGTAAAAAAATGAATTAATGCGCCCTTCTATTGCTTCTTTGACTATGTTCTTATAAAAAATATCTAATATATTCATTTGACTACCACCTATTTACAAAAAAATATTATAATGCTAAGATTTAACGCAAATTTAGTAAGCACACACATTCAACGTGATATGTATTAGGAAACATATCTACTAAAGTTATATTTGCTACATTATATTCATTTTTTAAAGTATTTAAATCTCTTGCTAAAGTAGAAGGATTACATGAAACATAAATAATTTTATTAGGTTTTATTTTCAAAATATTATCGATTGCTTTTCTTTTTAATCCTGCTCTAGGGGGATCAACTACTATTAAATCTATATTTTGATAATCATCTATGTTCTTACTAACATCTTTACAAATAAAATCTACATTATTCAATCCGTTTAATTTTACATTGTCTAAAGCACATTCTACAGCATTATGGTTTATTTCTATTCCTATTACTTTCTTTGCTTGTCCACTTAAATAAATTCCTATAGTACCAGTTCCACAATATAAATCTAAAACACTTTCTGCTCCAGTTAATTGTGCATATTCTTTAATTACATTATACAATTTCTCAGCACCATTTATATTAACTTGAAAAAATGAAAGTGGTGCTATTTTATAATGATATTCGCCTATTTTCTCAGTAATATAACCTTTACCAAATATTACATTACAAATGCCATCTTTTATTACAATTAAACTATCAGTATAATCTTTTAAATTATTTTCATAATAATTATTATCAATATCAGATATTGCTTTAATTATTATCATTGTTTCATTTTTTAATGTACTTCTAATAATTATTTCTTCAATTCCATCTAATTTTAATGAATTTAGCCTTTTTATTATTTTATTTATTTCAGGTAATGCTATTATACATTTATCTATATATACTAATTCATAAGTTTTCTTTTTATAAAAACCCACTTTATCTTTAACTTTAAGAGTAACTTTATTGCGATAATTAAATTCATTAGTTGGTATAATTCTACTTATAATACTTTTATCAATATTAGCAAATTTACTTAATATTTCTTCTACTTTATTTAACTTAAAATTTAATTGTTTAGGATAACTCATATGCATAATATTACATCCACCACAATTTTTATAAAATGGACATTCAGGTGTTTTCCTTTCTGGATTAGATTTTATAATTTTAATTGCCTGTCCGTTAATTACTTTTTTGTTATTATCGATTATTTCTGCTTCTACTCTTTCATTGTCTAAAGCATCATCAATAAATAATACTTTACCATTGTAATGACCAATTCCTCTTCCAAAATGGTCAAGTTTAAAAACTTTTATTATTTCTTTCATATTATCACCAATTAAATTTTATCAAATTTTTTACTTTTTTTAAATATAATTGTATATTTATGCTTCAAAAATTAATAATAATAATGGTGATTTCTAATGAAAGAAGAAATTTTAAATAGATGTGGTAATAGCACAGACATAATTATAAGAACGATTAATTTAAAGAATAATGTAATTGATTGTATATATAGTGAAACTTTATCCAGCTCTTCTGCTATAACAAACTATGTATTAAAGCCTATCTCTGAATTAATAATAGAAAATAAAAATATTGCTAGTACTACAATAATTAATTTAATAAAGAATTTGCTCACTGGTTCATCAATTAACGAATTAAAATCAATAGATGAAGCTATTAAAAATATATTTCTTGGTTATACAATTATTATAATAAATAATAAAAATATACTATCAATTGAAACGAAAGCATCTTTAGATAGAGGAATAAATTCATCTTCCATAGAAGTTTCTATAACCGGACCAAAAGATTCATTTACTGAAAACTTTAATACAAATTTAGGACTAATTAGAAAGAGAATAAGAAATAATAATCTTTTTGTAAAATCAATTACTTTAGGAAATGAAAGTCATACTAAAATTGGGATTTGTTATATAAATGGTATTGCAGAAAAATCACTAATTAAAAAAGTAATGGAAAAAATAATAAAAATTAATAATGATATTATTATCGATGGTGGATATATAACAGAAGAACTTTCTAAATCTACTTTTCTACCGCAAGTAAATCAAACAGAACGTCCTGATTTAGCTTCTTTTGCATTACTAGAAGGAAAAGTTTGTATAATAGTCGATAACTCCCCTACTGTACTAATTATTCCAACATTCTTTATTGATTTTTTTCATACGCCAGATGATTATTATCAAAAAAATATTAATACCACATTTACAAGAATTTTACGTTTTTTAGCATTTTTGATTGCAATATTTCTTCCAGGATATTATATAAGCGTAACATCTTTTAATCCAACTGCTATTCCTACTAATCTTCTTTTAAATTTAATAGAACAACATACAATTGTTCCATTTCCAGCTTTTTTTGAAATTTTAATAATGATAATTGCCTTTGAAATATTAAGAGAAAGTGATATTAGAATTCCTAATAAAGTCGGAAGTTCAGTATCTATTCTTGGAGGACTAATTTTAGGAGATGCTGCAGTTAGTGCAGGCATTATTTCTCCTATTATGATAATTGTCGTTGCTATAAGTTCCATAAGTGCTTTAGTTTTTTCTTATAACTCGATAGTAAACTTAATAAGATATTATCGTTATTTAATATTAATACTTGGAATGCTACTAGGAATATATGGATTATTTATTGGATTTGGTATATTAGTTATAAATATTGCTAGCACTACATCTTTTGGCTTTCCATATACCTATCCTTTTGTACCTTTTATAAAAACAGATATTTTAGATTCTTTTATAAAAGTAAAAAGTAGGCAAAACAAAAGAAATCCACTTTTAACTAAAAATAGAAACAGATAGGAGTTTATATGAAAAAAATATATCTAATAATATTAATAATTTTTCTTACTGGTTGTACTAATTATAATGATATAAGTAATATTGCAGTAGTATCTTCAATTGGTATATCAGTTAATGGAAATAATTATAATGTATATGTTAAAGTACTATCCAGCAATCAAGAAAATGAAGAAAATATTTATATTAAAACATGTACTACAATAGACGAATGTTTTAATAATCTGAGTACCGAATTAATGAAACGACTTTATTTAACCCATATGGATTTATTAATCCTTAGCAATAATTTAGTAAAAGATAACTACAATCAAATATTTAACTTTTTTTTAAATGAAAAAAGTTCACGTGGTTCATTTACTACAATAATCGTTGAACATATTGACAATAAAATACTCGAAACAAATACTACTGACATAAAAAACATGCTTTCACTATCTTTATCGACAAATGGAATAACAACTGATATAACTTTAACTGATATAATTAAAGACATTCTAAATTATAAAATTAGTTATGTTCCATTTATTAAAACACAAAATACAATTAATGTAAAAGGTTATAAAACAATATATGATGAAAATAAAATACTTACTAATGAAGAATCACTTGCTATAAATATAATAAAAAATAATATAAAAACTTTTCAAATTACAATAGATAAAAATGTATATAAATTAGAACAATGCTATACTATCAATAAAGTACATAATGATAATATTGAAATTAATTTCTATTGTAAATACTACGGAAATAATAAAAGTGATAAAAATAATATTGAAAATTATCTAACAAAAATTATAACATCTTTTACTCAAAATAATAAAAATAATTACTTTGAATATCTTTTATACAAATATGGAAGAAATAATAATATAAAATATAACGTTAATATTAATATTGATTATAAACCAAATATAGGTGGTGAGATTTTTGAATAAAGAAAAATATACATCATTAGAAATCGGTATTTTAATTTTCTTTCTTTTAAATAGTTTTACTTCTACAATAACTATACAACTTTTTAAAAATACTAATACAATAAGTGTAATTTTAACAATATTACTTGCTTTTGTTTTAGGATTAATTTTTATGAAAATAATAGTTAAACTTTTCAGTGATGATTATTTAAAAAATCTATCTAATATAAAAATACTTAATAATATAATTAAAATCTTATTATTAATAGGTTCTTTAGGAATTAGTATCTATGTTTTATTAAATCTATCATTAATAATTAAGAATGTACTTCTTACTAATATGAGTATTCAGGTAATACAATTAACATTTTTAATATTAAGTACATTACTTGCTATAAAAGGTATAAAATCAATAACTATTGCAGCAAATATAATGTTTATAGTATATTTTATCTTTCTAATAATAAATTTTTCTTTTAATTTACTAAATGTTAATCCAATAAATTTGTTACCAATAAATACTAGTATAGAAAATGTAAATTTTTTTCAAGTATTTCTTCTTACTGTGGCGCCAGTTTTTATGATACTTATTATACCAAAAAAAGAAATTATTGATTTTAACGATTGCAAAAAAAAATCATATATATTTTTTGTATTATTTTATATATATATGATTATAAAAATATTATTTATTATATCAATTTTGGGAGATAAATACTATTCAATAGTAGCTTATCCAGAAATTGAAGTCCTAAAAATAATAAATATTTTTAATTTTTTTGAAAGATTAGAAGAAATATTAATAATAAATATTTTTATAGAAAATTTAATAGTTTTGTCACTTGCTTTAAATTATTCTAAAGAAATTATAAAGGCTAATTTTAATATCGATAATAAAATTTATATTTTAATAGATATAATAGTTTTCTTTTCTGTTATAAAGCTTGACATAATAACAAATTTCTATTTTTATATTATACTAACTATTTTTATAATTGCTAATATTTTAACATACAAAAAAAATAAGTCATAATAATATACTTATTTTTTGTTTTTATTATAATTTATTATTTTTTGTATAACTTAATGAAAAATCTATTACTTCTTGTTTTTTATTTGTATATACTGAATTATTTTCAAATTGAGCTTCTGTTAAAAAGATCCCATTAGAGTTTTCAGTGACAACTATAATATATTTATAGCTTTCATATGTTCCTTCCATTAGATAATAGTTTTTATCATCTAGTATTTTTTCTTCAGCATTATTAATTGAAATGTTATAATCAGTTTGTAATTTTTCTTGATAAATTTTTTGGTAATCATCATTAGAAAAAGTAGAATATGATACAGAATTTAAATTAGAAATTAAAACATAAACATTTTCTTCTTCATTTATAAACCTGTATTCACTACTATCTCCTTCAAAATTCCAATCTAGTGGTATTTTAAATCTATAACCATTAAAGTTAACATATTGATATGTTGGCTCTTTTTCTATTATCTCTACTTCTGGTTCAGGACATTTTTCACATACTTCACATTTTTTTTCTTCTTTAAACACTAATAAATAAACTAAAGTCATAGCTAACAATATTATTATTAAAATTAATAAAATAATAGTAACAAGTCCTTTTTTAGACTTTTTATTTTTTTCCATTGGTAAATTTTCGTTAAATATACCTTTTTCTTCTTTATTTACTATTTCCTTTTGAATATTGTTAGTATCTTTAACATTTTCATTTTTTTCTTCTTTTTTTAATTCTGCATCAACATCTGCCTTGACAGGATTACCACATGACATACAAAAAACATCTGTTTCTTTAATTTCTGCATTGCAACGAGGGCATTTTAAATTACTCATAATTTCACTCCTAACTACCTATTATAATATCAAAAAATAATTAAAATGTATACTATTACTAAATATTTCCATAAAAAGCGTCTACCATTATAGTTTTTAATTCTTCAATTAAAGGTAAACGTGGATTAGTGTTAGTACATTGATCTTCAAATGCTTTATCGGCTAGGCTATCTATTTTACTTAAAAATTCATTTTCAGAAATACCATATTCAATAAAGCTTTTTGGAATATTTAATTTTTTATTTAAATCTTTAATTTTTTCTATTAATTTATCTACAGCTTCCTTTGGACTATTAAATTCTATTCCAATACGTTTAGCAAGCAAAGAATACTTATAGTCGGCAATATAGTGCTCATATTTAGGAAAAGAAACAAACTTTGTAGGCATAGTAGCATTGTATTTGATAACATAAGGAAGAAGTATTGCATTTGTTCGACCATGTGAGATATGAAATTCTGCTCCTATTTTGTGAGCTAATGAATGATTGATTCCAAGAAAAGCGTTAGTAAATGCCATTCCAGCAATTGTAGAAGCATTATGCATTTTTTCTCTTGCTAAAAGATTATTTCCGTTATTATAGGCTTCTTCTAAGTAACTAAAAACTATCTCAGTTGCTTTTTCGGCAAGACCATCTGTATAATCTGAAGCCATATTAGAAACATATGCTTCTATCGCATGAGTTAATACATCCATACCAGTATCAGCCGTTTGTACTTTTGGAAGTGATTCTACTAAGTCGACGTCAACAATTGCTACTGATGGGGTTAGTTCGTAATCTGCTAGAGGATATTTCATATTAAGTTTTTTATCAGTTATTACTGCAAATGAAGTAACTTCAGAACCTGTTCCGCTAGTTGTTGGTATAGCTACTAATTTTGTTTTTTTACCTAATGTTGGATATTTATAAGTTCTTTTTCTTATATCCATAAATTTAAGTTTCAAACCATTAATATCTGCTTCAGGATTTTCATAAAATAGCCACATTCCTTTAGCAGCATCTATTGCACTTCCTCCGCCAAGCGCAATAATAACATCAGGAGAAAAATTATTCATCATAGCCACCCCTTTCTTTATTGTTTCAAAAGATGGGTCAGTTTCTACTTCATAAAAAATCTCCGAATGAACTGTATTTTGTCTTTTTCGAAGTTGATGTAAAATCTTATCAACATATCCTAATTTTACCATTGATTCATCAGTTACAATAAATGTTCTATTTATATTAGGCATTTTTTCTAAATAGCCTATTGATCCAGATTCAAAATAAATTTTTTCAGGTATTTTAAACCATTGCATATTTACTCGTCTCTTAGCAACTCTTTTAATATTTATTAAATTGACACTAGAAACATTTTCTGTCGTTGAATTTCCCCCAAATGTCCCACATCCCAAAGTCAAAGATGGTAAATTTGTGTTATATATATCTCCTATTGCACCATGTGTTGATGGTGAATTAACAATAATTCTTCCCACCTTTACTGTCTTGGAAAATTCGAGTATAGTATTTTTGTCATTAGAATGTATAACTGCCGAATGTCCTAGTCCACCAAATTCTATTAATTTTTCTGCTAAATGAATAGCTTCATCTTTGGAATTTACAGTATAATATGCTAAAATTGGACTCAATTTTTCTTTAGAATACGGGTAATTAATTCCAACACCATCTTCGTTTACAACTAATATTTTAGTATTAATTGGTATTTTAAATCCTGACTGTTCAGCTATTAGATATGGATTTTGACCTACTACTTTATTATTTAATTCTCTATTAGAATCAAACATATATGATGTAAGTAATTGCTTTTCTAATTCATTGACAAAATAACAACCATATTGTTTCATTTTCTTTTCAAAATTTTCTTTTATTTCCCAATCAACTATTACTGCTTGTTCTGAAGCACATATCATACCATTATCAAAAGATTTAGAAATTATTAAATCTGTTACACTTCTATCTAAATTGGCAGTTTTGTCAATGTAACAAGGTACATTTCCAGGTCCAACACCTAAAGCTGGTTTACCACAAGAATAAGCACTTTTAACCATATTAGTTCCACCAGTTGCCAATATTAGATTGACATCTGGATGCTTCATTAATAAAGTAGTTGCTTCTATTGAAGGATGTTCAATCCACAAAATAAAATCTTTTGGTGCGCCAGCTTTTATACCAGCATCACGTAATATTTCAGCTGTTTTAACGCTACACTTTTGTGCTGAAGGATGAAATCCGAATATGATGACATTTCTTGTTTTAGCAGAAATTAGTGACTTAAACATAACTGTTGACGTAGGATTAGTAACAGGAGTTACACCGGCTATTATTCCTACAGGATCAGCAATTAATGAATAATCTTCATCATCATTTTTTTCAATTACTCCAACAGTTTTATCGTATTTAATACTATGATAGACATATTCACTTGCAAACATATTTTTGATTATTTTATCTTCGTAAATTCCTCGTTTTGTTTCTTCAACTGCTAATTTAGCAAGCATCATATGATTTTCAAGAGCAGCCATAGCCATTTCTTTTACTATTCTATCGACATCTTCTTGCGTAAGGTTCATAAATTCCCTACTTGCTATTTTTGCTCTTTCCACTAAATTGTTTATCATCATTATATTATTATTTGAATAATCCATACACACCAACCATCCTATTATAATTATATATTAACATTAAAAAAAAGAAAAGATTTTACTATAAAGAAATATTAGTATCAGTAAAATTTTTTTTATATAATTTAATTAAAACAATTAAATTTCCTCAATCTTTAAAAAATTAGTTTGCTTAATGTATGGATCATCGTGTATACCACCAGTAATAATCACAATGTCCTTTTCTTTTAATGCTAAAAATTCTTTAGCTTCTTTTTTACATTGATGTACAACATCATCCATATCGTTATCATTAATATTTAATATTTTAGGATAAACGCCATAATTTAAGGCTAATTTCCTTGCAATTTTTTCATTTGGGCAAATAGCCAATATAATAGAATTAGGTCGTAAATTACTCATAACCATAGCACTATGCCCACCCGTTGTTGGAACGACGATTGCTTTTACTTCTAGTGAATAAACGCTAGTTAATACAGCACTTGCTATAGCTTCAGTTATATCTTTTGATTTGCTATAATTTAACTTCATTTTATTAGTATATTCACTATACTTTTCTGTTTCATTACAAATATCTGCCATATATTTTACTGATTCTATTGGGTGCTTTCCAATTGTAGATTCTCCACTCAACATAACAGCATCTGTTCCATCTAAAACAGCATTACTTATATCCGATACTTCTGCTCTAGTAGGTCTTGGATTTGTATACATTGATGCCAACATTTCTGTTGCAACTATTACAAACTTTTCTTTTTCTCGACATTTTTTTATCATATTTTTTTGAATTATTGGTAATTTTTGAATTGGAACTTCAACACCTAAATCGCCACGTGCTACCATAATACCATCACTAAATTCTATTATATCTTCAAGATTTTCCAAAGCTGTACTGCTTTCAACTTTTGAAATTATTTGCATGTCCTCACGATTAAATTCTTTTAAAATCTTTCTTGCCTCTAAAATATTTTCTTTTGATTCAACGAAAGAAAGCGCTAAAAAGTCACCATCATTATTGCAAGCATATTTTATGTCTTCAATATCTTGTTTACTAATAAAAGGTAAGTCCAATTTTACTCCAGGAACGTTTATTCCTTTCTTAGAATTAAGAATACCTCCATCAATAACAACACAAGTTATTCCATCTGAATCTTTAGAAATAACTTGTAATTTCATTAATGCATCTTCAAGTAAAATAATATTTCCTTCTTTTATTTTATCTATAGCATCTGGACAATTTACAGTAAATCTCTCTTCGTTTCCTATAACATTTTCTTTTACTATTCTAATTAAATTTCCAGGTATTAAATTAATACCACCTTCTTGCATAATTCCACATCGAAAATCTGGTCCTTTTGTATCGTATAAAATAGCAATATTTTCACCAGTTAATCTTCTTACTTCTTTTATTGTTTCAAGAACTTGCTTATTTTCTTCTAAAGTAGCATGAGAAAAGTTAATTCTTGCTACATTCATTCCAGCTTCCACCATTTGTTTCATAACTTCGACACTTGAACTAGCCGGCCCTATACTACATATTATTTTTGTTTTTTTCATAAATTAATTTCACCTACTCTTATAAAAATTATATCATATTGCTAAGTAATTAACATCATTTTTTTAATCACATAAATTATTATAGGTGAATTTATGAATATAATTATTAATGATTTCAATATTTACTATGAAAAAATTGGTACTGGTAAAGAAAATATTATAATACTTCCTGGTTGGGGAAATACTAGACCTACTTTTGAATATATGATTGGTTCTTTAAAAAACAACTATACTATATACATAATTGATTATCCAGGTTTTGGAAATTCTTCATTTCCCAATCGTGATTTAACAATATATGATTACGCTGATTTGATGAAAAACTTTATTAATATTTTAAATATTAAGAATCCAATTATAATAACCCATTCATTTGGAACTAGAATTGCTTTAATACTAAATAGCAAATTAAAAATTAAATTTAAAAAACTTATTATAATAGACGGAGCTGGAATAAAAAAGAAAAGAAATATATTTTTTAAAGTCAAACAAATCTCATATAAACTTTTAAAAAAAATAGGTAATATTTTACCTAAGAAAATTAAAAATTTATATATAAAAAAATTAATAAATATTTTTGGATCAGAAGACTATAAATCATTAAATGACAATATGAAAAAAACATTTTCTAATATAGTTAATGAAGATTTAAGTTATCTTTTAAAAGATGTAAAATCTGAAACTCTTCTTATTTGGGGTGAAAAAGATTATGACACTCCTTTATGTGATGCTATTAAAATGAACAGTATTATAGCTGATTCTGGATTAATTATAATAAAAAATGGAACACACTTTTCCTATTTAGATGCTCCATTTTATATAAATAAAATTATAATTGAATTTATTAACTAATAATAATTAAGAGGTACTTTTTCTTCAAAAGTTCCATCCTCTTTTAAAACGTAGATTTTTTCTCTATGACCAATAGAAATATCTGTATTTATAGTTTTTGTAGAATCATTTATTATATCCGAAGTTGTAATATTTTCAATACTTTTTAATTCAATTTTATGACCAGAATCATCTATACTTGTCCAATAAAATTTATATTGGTCATTTTCGTATATAACAACAACATATGCTTCTAACCATTCTCCATAAGGAGAATCTCCACCTTTTTCTATTTGAATGTATTCGATTGGTATATAATAAGTTGTGTCAATTCGTTTTGTTGAAATTTCACGACCAGTTATCATTGCTTTTACACTATCGACATAACCATTAGCCGATTGAACATAAACATCTTTTCTAGAATTTTCAATATATTGAGTAACACTAGGTATTGCAATAATTAATATAATTCCTAAAATTATTATTACAGATAGTAATTCTACCAATGTAAATGCTTTATTATATTTATTCATTATAAGCCTCCAATAATCTATTTTATATTTTTATATTATCACATTTTAATTTTGCTTTCAATTAATTTAGTATTAATTAAAAAAATATAAATGATTTTTTCATTTATATTTTTAATGCGTTAAATTCAGTTTAAGATTCTTTTTTTCCATCTAAAGTCAATACTTTCTTTCTTGAAAAATTAAGCCTACCTTTTTTATCCCATCCAATACATTTAACTACTATTTCATCACCTAGTTTTACAACATCTTCTGTTTTGTTAACTCTTTCTTTAGCTAATTCAGATATATGTACAAGTCCTTCACATCCTGGCCAAACTTGAACAAAGCAACCAAATTCTTCTATTTTTACTACTTTAGCAGTATATATTTCTCCTTCTTCTACTTCCTTAACTACATCTTTAATCATTTCTACTGTTTTATCAATTATTTCTTGATTAGAATGATAAATAACTACTCTTCCGTCATCTTCTAAATCAACTTTAACAGCATTAATGTCTGTTACTGATTTTACATTACTAGCTTCCAAAATAATTTTTGTAATCATTTCTCCACCTTTTCCAATGACGTCTTTAATTTTTTCTGGTTTTATCATAAATGTATATGTTTTTGGAGCATATTTGCTTACTTCTTTTCGTGGTTCTTTTATCTGTTTTTCCATTACATCTAAAATTTCCATTCGAGCATCTTTTGCTTGTGCTAAAGCTTCTTTTAAGATTTTTTTAGTTATGCCTTTTATTTTAATATCCATTTGCAATGCACAGATACCTTTTCTTGTTCCTGCTACTTTAAAATCCATATCCCCTAAATGATCTTCCATTCCTTGAATATCTGTTAATATTGTATAATCATCACCTGCTGTAATAAGCCCCATAGCAATACCAGCAACTGGTGCTTTAATTGGTACTCCAGCAGCCATAAGTGATAGACATCCAGCACAAATTGTAGCCTGACTACTAGATCCATTACTTTCTAAAATTTCTGATACTACTCTTATTGTATAAGGAAATTCTTCTTCACTTGGAATAACTTGCAATAAAGCTCTTTCGCCTAAAGCACCGTGACCTATTTCTCTACGTCCAGGTGCACCATATCTTCCTGTTTCTCCAACTGAAAATGCTGGAAAATTATAATGTAACATAAATCTTTTTTCTGCCTCTAAACTTAAACCATCAAGAATTTGATGTTCTCCTAGAGCGCCTAATGTTGTTACAGCTAAACTTTGAGTCTCTCCTCTTGTAAATAGTGCTGAACCATGTGTTCTTGGAAGAATATCAATATCTGTAGACAATGATCTTATTTCAGTCATTTTTCTTCCATCCGCTCTAGTTTTTTCTTTAACTACTATTTGTCTAAATATTTCATATTCTACTTCTTCTAAAACTAATTTAACTTTAGTTAGCATTTTTTCTAATTCTTCTTCTTTAAGTTTTTCTTCAAATTCAGATTTATACTTTTCTATAATTTCTTCTTTCACTTTATCTATTGCTTCATATTTTTCAAGTTTTTCTTTTATACGCATTGCCTTATTAAGTTTTTCTTCGCAAAGATTTCTTACTTCTTCTCGTAATTCATCTTCTATTTCTAATGTTTCGTATTCCATATCTGGCTTACCTATTTCTGCAATTATTTTTTCTTGAAACTCTATTAATTCTTTAATTGCTTCATGGCCATATATTAGTGCATCTAACATTAAATCTTCAGATACCTCTTTTGCACCTGCTTCTACCATATTTATTGCGTATTTTGTTCCAGCCACTGTCAAATCAAGTGTTGATTCTTCCAATTGCTGTGGAGTTGGATTAATTACAAACTCATTATCAATGTATCCAACTTTTACACCTGCTATAGGTCCATCAAAAGGTATTTCACTTATTGAAGTACAAAGACTAGATCCAAACATTGCAGTAAGCTCTGGTGAATTATCTGTATCTACAGATAAAACAGTATTTACTATTTGAACTTCATTTTTAAATCCTTCTTTAAATAATGGTCGCATCGGCCTATCAATCATTCTAGCCGCTAAAGTTGCTGCATCAGTAGGTTTTCCCTCTCTTTTAATAAATCCACCTGGAATTTTTCCAACTGAATAAAGTTTTTCTTGGTATATTACCATAAGTGGAAAAAAATCTGATAAAAGGTTTGCCTCTTTTTTTACAACAACTGTCGATAATATAACAGTATCACCATATCTTACTAAAACAGCACCATTTGCTTGTTTAGCCATTTCTCCATTTTCTACTACTATTTTTCTTCCTCGAAAATCAAATTCAAAAACTCTTTTTGTCATTTTTACCTCCTACAAACTATAGCAAGTAATAAATTCTATTATTGTAACAAAATTAACAATATAAAGATCTAATTATTAACTTTATTACAATAACACAACAAAAAATTACCTGCTATTTAATAACAAAAGAAAGACACGAAAAAAATCGTGTCTACTTTTATTAATTATTTTCTTAATCCAAGTTTTGATATTACATTTCTATAGCTATTAATATCTTTCTTTGCTAGATAAGCAAGTAAATTTTTACGTTGCCCAACTTTTTTTAGCAATCCTCTTCTTGAATGATAGTCATGTTTATGCTCTTCTAAATGTTTTGTCAATACATTTATTTCTTCTGTTAAAATAGCAATTTGTACTTCAGCAGAACCTGTATCTTTTTCATTTTTAGCAAAACTTTTTACTATGCTTTCTTTTTTTTCTTTTGTTAAAGCCATAATTTCCTCCTATATAAATTCATTTTATCCAAGTAATGGTCGGAAAACTCCAAAACCTAGATAAAACAGCAATAATAATATACATTATTTTTTTACATAAATCAAGTACTTTAATTTAATTTAATTTGATAATACCTAGTATGATAATATTTTTTTATTGAAAAGAAACAATCTATCATAAATATAATGAATAATAAAAATACAATAACTATAAATATACCATCATCTATATTAAATATAAAATTAAAAAGAGGATTTATTTTAACACCTATAAATAATGCTCCAATTATAAAAATTACAATATTTTCTAAACACACTCTTCCATTTAGATTATACTTTTTTTTACTATAATCCCACCATTTCCTATGAAATATTTTTTCTAAAAGTAAAGAAGTTCCATATTCTATAAAAAAAACTACTAAACAAATAATTATAACTTTCCATATATAACATAAATTACTTTCGATAATTTTATTTGTAGCAGAAAGGGTCAATCCATATATAGGGCAATATGGTCCCATTAATAAACCTCTTTTATAATTAAATTTTTTTTCAATTGCACTAGTATATATGCATTCGATAAAATAACCAAATACGGAATAAATAATAAACTTCATAAATAAAAGTCTCAAAGTATCACCTAATAAATTATACACTTGGTATTAAATATTATTCATAATAAAAAAATCCCATTTATTTGAGATTTCATTTTTTACTATATTTTTTTAAATCTAATTTATTTACAATTCCTCTAATGTTTTTAAATACAATAGGAAAGGAATTTAAAAGTCTTTTCGTAAGTATTAAATTTTTACTAAGTTCATATTTAACTCTTTCTTTTATTTCGTCTGTCATATCTTTTTTTGTAAGTTCACTATTTCTTCTTATTTTTAATATTATAAATGTAGATATAATAACATCGGTAATAAAAACAACCATTAAAAATAAATTTAATATTATAAAAGTCTCACGATTAAAATAACCAATAAATTTTAAGAAAATATCATCTGTTATATAGATTACTATAAGAGAACCTATACCAAATAATATTGAATTTTTAAGACATACTCTACCATTTACATTAAAAGATTCATTAGAATAATCCCACCATCTTGTTTTAAATATTTTTTCCATAATATAACTAGTTGTATATTCCAAAAATGTAGATATTAATGCTCCCATTGAAAACACTATAATCGGGTCAGGTGCATATCTTTTAAGTGTTGTTGCCATTATTACTACTGCAACACCATATATAGGACAATAAGGTCCTATTAAAAAACCTCTATTAAGTACTATTCTTTTATCTACCAAACTGCAAAAAAACAATTCCGCGATAAATCCTAATACAGAATAAATAAAAAACATTGAAAATATTATACAAAAATCGTACATTAAAAACCAACTTTCTTATTAATATACTCCTCTACTTCATCAACATTAAGTGTAATTTGTTCAGTGGTATCTCTGTCTCGTAATGTTACTGTATTATTATTTATAGTCTCATCGTCCACTGTAATAACAAAAGGAGTTCCTATAATATCACTTCTGTGATATCTTTTACCTATATTTCCAGCATCATCATAGCTACACATAAATTTTTTTTGTAATTTTTGATATATTTCTAATGCTTTGTCACTATGATATTTTTTAATAAGTGGTAATACTGTAACTTTATAAGGAGCTAAGTAAGGATGTAATTTTAATATTTCCCTTGTTGTTCCATCTTCCATTTTCTCTTCAGTATATGCATCACAAAGAATAGTAAGAACTAATCTTTCTACTCCTAATGAAGGCTCTATTACATAAGGTATATATTTTTCATTTGTTTCTGGATCTAGATAATTCATATTAACTCCAGAAAATTTTTGATGTTGAGTAAGATCATAATCAGTTCTACTAGCTATTCCCCATAATTCTCCCCATCCAAAAGGGAATTTATATTCAATATCTGTTGTGGCATTACTATAAAAACATAATTCTTCTTTAGAATGATTTCTTAATCTGATATTTTCTTCTTTAATACCTAATGATATTAAAAAGTTTTTACAATATTCTTTATAGTGTTCAAACCATTCTAATTCTGTTCCTGGCTTACAAAAAAATTCTAGTTCCATTTGCTCAAATTCACGTACTCTAAAAATAAAATTACCAGGTGTTATTTCATTTCGAAAACTTTTACCTACTTGACCAATACCAAAAGGTATTTTCAATCTCATACTTCTTTGAACATTCAAAAAATTTGCAAAAATACCTTGAGCAGTTTCTGGTCTTAAATAAATAGTACTTTTAGCTTCTTCGGTTACACCTTGAAATGTTTTAAACATCAAATTAAATTGTCTAATATCAGTAAAATTTGATTTACCACATTCCGGGCACTTAATATTGTGTTCTTTTATGTAATTGATAAGTTCTTCGTTGCACATTTTTCCAGCATCACTTACACCACTATCTTCAACTAACTTGTCTGCTCTGTGTCTTGTTTTACATTCTTTGCAATCAATAAGTGGATCAGAAAACGTAGATAAGTGTCCTGATGCTTCCCATGTCTTAGGATTCATAAGAATTGCACTATCTAGGCCAACATTATTAACATCTTCTTGAATAAACTTTTTTATCCATGCTTTCTTAATATTATTTTTCAATTCAACACCAAGTGGTCCATAATCCCAAGTATTGGCAAGCCCACCATATATTTCACTTCCTTGAAAAATAAAACCATATTGTTTACAAAAATTAACTAATTTTTCCATTGTTAAATCATTCATATTATTTCTCCTTTAAAAATAAAACTTCTAGAGTTATAAGGGCAAATTTATCACGGTTCCACCTTACTTTATTCTAGAAGAATCTCTTTTTTATTATTGCTCGTGGTTTCCAAGCCAGTCATCACATTTATTTATACAAAATATTATATCTTAATTTTATAGCTTAATCAATATTAAAAATTAAAATTATTTTTCTCTAAAAGCTTAAAATCATTATAACTTATACATTCTAAAGTTGCATTATCATCAAAACAAACTCTTTTATCATAAACATCATTATCTTTATTTCCATAAGTATATTTGTCTTGACTTTTTTTCAATTCTAATATTTTCAAATCATTGTCATACTTAATGTATCGATGATCATTAGTATATTCAATTATAATAGTATCAACAAACAAACCAATCAATTTTATATCTTTCGCTAAATAAAGCATATCAACATTAGCTTGAAAATTATCTTTTGTTATTTCACTATTATTTTTTATTGAAATACTAATAGTTGCGTCACTAACTAAATCAACAAAATCATTTATCTCAATGTTAGTATCACTAATGTTTTGAAACTTATTGTCTAAATATTGGTAAGAATTTTCTTGATTTATATCATATATTCCTATTCCTTTATAAATATTAAGGGATATATCATTGCCATAAATTTTTTGATATTCACTTAAGAAATATTCTTCAAGTTTTTTAGCAACAATGTAATTAATGTAATTATCATAGAATCCTTTTGATTCATTAGTTATCTCTGAATCTGGAATTAGTACATTTTTATCATACGATACATATTTAACAATAAATTCAATTTCATCAGATAATGATTTTACTCTGTAGATTCTATTTACAACGCTTTGATTATCACAAGTATCAGTATAATATAAGTTATAAGTTCCATTTGCTAAACAATATTCTTTTTCTTTTTTTACTAATTCAAAATCCTGATTATATTTATTTTTTAAATATTCAATGACTTCTTTATCATCAAAATTTTCAGTTATTTCATTATTATTTTTATCTATATTAGTTGTTTTATTGTTATTTTTTTCCATCATTTCGTAATTTCCATAAACAATCAATACTGCACCTAAAATAGCAAAAATTCCCCCAATTATTCTTTCGATATATCTTTTCACTAGTATTGAATCCCCCAAACTACTAATTCTTTTGCTTTTTTACCACAACAAACACATTTATCGTCTATTGGTTTAGCATTTTCTAAAACACATCTAGATTTACATCCTTTAATTTCCTTTATTTTTTCTTCACATTCTTTATTACCACACCACATAGCATGAATAAAACCTGGTTGTGTATTTAATATTTTTTCCATTTCTTTTAAATTGTGAGCTTCAAAGGTTAAAGAATCTCTTCTTTCTTTAGCTTTTTCATACATATCTTTTTGGATTATTTCTAATAAATCTCTAACATAAGAGACTATATCTATTTCAATTTCACTTTGAATTTTTTCACGAGTATCACGTCTTGTAAATGTTATTTTTCCTTGTTCTAAATCTCTTTTACCTATTTCTATTCTTAATGGTATCCCATTAACTTCAGCTTCTGCAAATTTAAAACCTGGTGATTTATTACTATCATCAATATATGCTGTTATATTGTTTTCATTTAATAATTCTTTATATTTTTTAGTAAGATTTATTACTTCTTCATCATTACCTATTGGTATTATAACTACTTGTTTTGGGGCTATTTTTGGTGGTAATACTAGTCCATAATCATCACTATGAACCATAATTAAACCACCTATCATTCTAGTAGTAGTTCCCCAGGAAGTTTGATAAGCATATTCTTCTTGATTATCTTGATTAGTAAATTTAATGTCATAGGCTTTAGAAAACTTTTGACCAAAATAATGTGATGTACCAGCTTGTAGGGCTACTCCATTATACATAAGCGCTTCATTAGTAAGAGTATATTCTGCTCCTGCAAATTTTTCTTTTTCAGTTTTTTTGCCACAAATAGATGGTATTGCTAAAATTTCATTATGAAACCAGCGATATACTTCAACCATTTGATTAGTTTCTTTAATAGCTTCTTCTTCTGTTGCATGAATAGTATGTCCTTCTTGCCATAAAAATTCTCTGCTTCGTAAAAAAGGTCTTGTTTCTTTTTCCCACCTTAAAACATTACACCATTGATTATATAATAATGGTAAATCTCGATATGATTTTACATGCGTTGAGTAATAATCAGAAAACATTGTTTCACTAGTTGGTCGAATACATAATCTTTCTTCAAGTTTTTTTTCTCCACCTTCTGTTACCCAAGCAACTTCTGGAGCAAATCCTTCTACTAATTCTCCTTCTTTTTTTAATAAACTTTCTGGAATCAAAAGAGGCATTTGACAATTAATATGTCCTAGTTCTTTAAATTTTTTATCTAATATTTCTTGCATCTTTTCCCAAATTGCGTAACCGTTTGGTTCAATTACAATACATCCCTTAACTGAAGAATAATCAGCTAAATGTGCTGCTCTTACTATATCTGTATACCATTTTGCAAAATCTTCATCACGACTTGTAATCATTTTGTTTTTCATAAGTTCCTCCTATAAATAGTGCTAAAAATATTTTAATATTTTTTTTACTTTATAGCAATACTCAAATAAGTTTATAACTATTTTTTGATAATTATTATACAATTACATTTTATCAAAAATTAACCATAAAAAATAAATAAACCAAATAATAGTCATAGATTTATTTAAAATATTAAATTTAAATTTTTTTGTTTTATGTTTAAAAATATTACTTCCTAAAATGGCTCCGTAAGGTCCACCCATAAAGGAAATTAAAAAAAGAAGTTTTTCACTTATTCTAAATTTCTTCTTTTTAGCTAATAATTTATCAAATCCATATAGAAGAAATGATAACATATTAATAAATACTATATACTTCATTGTATACCTCTTAAATACATATTTTATTAAATAAAGGAGTCTATTATACATTACTAAAAATTTATAGAGTTCTGTAACTTAGAGTTCAAGAGATAAATCATATAAATATCATACTTTAATAAAAACATGTACTTGTAATAAATTTCAATTGTTTATTTTAATGAAAACATTGATACTATTTTGTAAAATTACAAAAGATTATTTTTTTATGTAAAAAAATTGAAACAAAAAATGGAAATATTCCGTTGGCAAACACTAATAGTGGATACCAATCAAGTGGAAGATTTCCAAGTAATATAAGTATATCAGATATAGTTAAAAAATGTCAATATTTTGCAATTATGATACTGTTCAATATTCTAGAGAAATCAATCATATGTTACACTTTTGTAAAAAATATACCTTTGTTACTTACTAAATAATTATAAAAAAATATTAGTATCTTTTTTATACGCTTGATTTAAGCAACAGTATAATTAAGTTTATATTCTTTTATTATTTCATTTGGACTTTTAAATCCTAATACTTTTTTGGCTGTATTATTATATCTTGCATTATATCTTTTTAACTTTCTTTTTAAATCTTCAACTGATGTGAATTCATTTCTACTGTAAAATCTTTCTCCATCTATTTTATGGCTTCGTTCTATTTTTCCATTTTGCCATGGTGAATATGGTCTAGTTCTTCTGTGTTTTATTCCTAATTCTTCTAGTGTTTTTTCAAACAGTGTTGGTAAATTCGTTTCTATTTGATTATTTACGAATTCTGGTCCATTATCTGTTTGAATTGTATTTATTTTTAAACCAATTAATCCCTCTAATGTTCTTACAAATCTACTTGTATTTGTTACACTTTTTTCATCTACTATTTCCAATATTCTTTTTCTTGAATATTCATCTATTGCTGTTATTTGATAGTATTTTTTATCAATCGTATCAAATAATAAGCATTCTCTAGGAACATATTTTATATCTACTTGAATTTTATCTCCTGGATATTGGCCTCTTATTTCTTCATGTTTGGTATAACCTTTTCTTGTCTTTATTTTTTCTTTTGGAATTTTTCTTATTTGTTTTAACATAGATCCATAACTTCTTAAATATCCTCTTTTCTTAAGTTGAACATATACTTCAGCTAATCCATCAATTTTATATCTAGAATATATTTTCTTAATTAATTCTAATTCTTCTTTAGTATGAGTATTTGGATGAGAATGTGGTTTTCTTGACTTTAATGAAAAACTTTTTAAAGTTCCATCATACTTTTCTAATTGTCTATATACAAATTGTCTATTTGTATGATATCTTCTTGCAACTTTTGTTACACCATTTTTTAATGCAAATTCACATAATCTCTTTCTAAATCTCATTTCTTCTGTTATAATTGTCATGGATACCACTCTTTCTGTATAATTTTTGTTTCACAACTCAATTATACCAGATTGGTATCTTTTTTTATTTTAAATTTGTAACATATGTATTATAACTCAACACAAATAAGTTTATAACTATTTTTTGATAATTATTATACAATTACATTTTATCAAAAATTAAACATAAAAAATAAATACTCCAAATAATAGACATATACTCATTTAAAACATTAAATTTTAACTTTTTGTTTTATGTTTAAAACCAAAATTCATAACAATCTATCATTTTTCTATATCTAGGCTCAATCATTTACAAATGTCAATAATTATCTCTTATCATCTTCTAATCTCATTTCGTCATTCATAGTTTTAATTATTACTTCATATCTAATTATAATATACATCTATTAACATAAATTTATTTTTGTTTGTTATCACTACCAATCTTATTTTTCTTTTTCTATTACAATAATAGATGTACTATCAGGAAGCGGTACAACATTCATATTTTCATCATATATATTTATTTTAGGAAGCAAATTTTCTTCATATCCTTTTTGAAGAAATGATTTACTTGCAATTATTTTAGAATTAGGCAAAATTTCTTTAATAAAGGTATTATATTCTTCTAAAGTAAAATATCCAAATTGTTCTTGTACTTCTAAAGGATAAGATTCTTCACCCCATGTATAGGTATATAAAAATTCCATAGCATCATTTATTAACATTTTTACAGTATTATCATTTACTTTCTCATAAACAATTGTCCTTCCTTTAAAGTCATTTATATATCTATTTAATTTCTTTATATCTTCTTTATCATTAAATTCAATTATTCTATAACTATCAATTGGACTACTCATAATACCGTCTCGAATAATAATTCTTCCACCTATACTTAATATAGAATAAGCTTCTTGTAACGCAACTCTTATTGTTTCCTTATTAAACTTTTTACCATTATAAGGAATATATGAATACAATTCATGAATAATAGATGAATAAATAATTGTATCAATACTGTTATTTTTAAAATATTTAGATAAATTTAAAGCATCTCCCTTAATAATATTCCAAACATGGCCTTCAATCGCTTTCTTCTTTGTTAATTCATTAATAACATTTTCTGATAAATCAATTCCTTTTATATCTAAATTAGGCATTCTCTTTTCAATTAAATCTAGTAATGCTCCCCCTCCAGGTCCTACATCAAGAACACTATTCCCAATAATATAATCAAGAATAATTGCTTTCTCTTTTAAAGAATTATTCATTGTATTTAAATAGTCTATCTCATTATAAAATCTATCATAAGCATCTTTTCTAAATCCAAACAAGTCATATAACATATAAGTTGCTTTTTGATATAAGCTATTACTGGTACAAGCTACTTCACAAAATTCAATTAATTTTTTAGCCTGAATTGAAAATTTAAAGTTAAAGATTAATGTTTGATTTACTCTTTTAATATTAAAGTCAATATGGGGATTAGGATTAATATTATGATTAACTATATCTTCTAAACTAATATTATTTAAAAAGTTTTCTATTATTCGCTTCTTATAAATATTTATTTCTCTTTTGTCTTTATAATCAAGATACATACTGTGCATAAAAGATTCAAATGTTAAATATCTCACTTCTTTAGGTTTATTTTCATATATATATAATAATATTTTAATTTGATCACTAATACTAAACTCTTTTAAAGCACTTTCGTAATACCATAATTCAAATTCTTCAAAAAATATTTTTAATTTATCTATTAAATAATATTTAAGACTGTCTAAGTATTCTATGTCTTCTTTAGATAAATATCCATTTAATTTTTTTAATTTATATTGAGGAGAATAACATTCGTCCATTTTATTATTTAATATATTTTCAATAATATTATTTACTTCCTTTTCCACTTTTTTATACAAATCTTTAGATACTGCTTCAATTATGCATTTATTTAATATTTGTAATACTCTTCTTAATTTATCTTTAGATATCTTGTTACTTTCAACTAATTCATATAAAACTATATTTTTCTCATAATTTACTTCACCTTTAATATATTGGCCAATAAGTCCATGAGTTTTAATTAATGCACTAACAATTATGTTATCATTAGTCTCATTATATATTTCGGATGATCCAATATTATGACAAAATAAATCATATTTATTATCTAACCATTTTGTACGATCTTTTTTGCTTCCAGTTTTAGCAACTTCACTCCATTTTAAAGTTTCTTCTACTAAAATTAAAACTTCTTTATCTAAATTCTCTTTATTATTTATATCATCTAATATTTCTAGTGTTCTTTTCACATAATTTAATACTGAATGTTTATTTATTTCTTTAATACTTTTAACATTTAAAACATTATAATTTTTTTCTTTGGTATTATATAAATAATTTAACCATAATTCTTCCTTATTATTTTTATAATCATTTATCATTTTTAAGGATTTGATCATTATTTCACTTCCTAACTATATATAACTTTTTTCATATATATAATTAATTATATCTTTATCTAGGTAATTTGTTAATAATTTTATATTAATTTACCATATCGTTTCTATATTAAATTTATCTTTTATTATTTCTTTGTCTTTATTAAACCTATCTAAATAAGTTTCTTCGATTGATATATAGTCTATTTTTTGTTCATTAAATAATTCTTTTATTTGATTATTATATTTCGTTTGCTATTCTTTCATTTCTTGTTTCATCTTGAACCTAATCTATATCTAGATCTAAAAACAAAAGCAAATTCATTTATTTGAGTTATTGCATTTGCTAAATCATTACATTTTTTAATACCTTCTTTATCATTTAATAAAAAATTCCCATAAAATTTTGTTGTAAGAGCATCTGTATCAATAAATAAAAGCTTATTACAAGATTTTAAAGCATTTATTTCTTCTTTAATAAAATACATTATATTCATAACTATATTCCTTTATTTCAACTATATAAGTTATTTGTTTTTATATAATTATAGACTTTATCATTTAAACATTCTTTACATTTATCTACATTATTTCTTATCATTGTCGAAGATATATTTTCAAAGTCTTTATCAATAATTATTAGTTTGTTAATTTTTAATTTTATTTTTACATTTCCTCTTTTAACTACTATTATTCCATATTTTATTATTTCATTATAATGGCTCCATTTATAAAGAGTATTTGCATTATCAGCTCCAATTACTAAAAAAAATTCATCTTTAGGATTTTCTTTATTTAAAGCTCTTAGTATTTGATAGGTATATGGTATATTATTATATTTTGTATCAATTATAATATTATCATTTTTAATAAAACTTAACATTTCTATTCTTTTATTTAAATCTGTTATATTTTGCTTATCCCAATAATTTCCTGTTGCAATTACTAATAATTTATCAACAATTTTATTATCTATTAAATAATTCATTATACTAATGTGCCCTTTGTGTACTGGATCAAAGCTTCCTACAAATACTCCTATTTTCATTTTATTAATCTCCTTTTTTATAAGTTGGTATATTAAATTTATGTAAATTATTCTTATGTAATTTTTCTATTTTTTCCCTTACTTCTTTATTTAATAAAGTCTTATCTTTCATGTATATAGCAATATCATTATATTTAACGCCTAATTTTTCTTCATCACTTAAATTTGAAAGACCATCATTAGGAGTTTTATATAAAACCTTTTCTGGTACTTTTAAATATTCACCAATTTTAATTACTTCTTCTGTTGTATAATCAGAAATTAATGATATGTCATGAACAGAATCTCCACCTTTAGTAAAATATCCTACATATAATTCACATTTGTTAGAAGTCCCAGCGACTAAATAAGTTTTTCCTTTTAACGCACTATACAATGCTGCTAAATAGTAAAGTGTTGCCATTCTTAATCTTGGCTTTAAATTAATATCACTATTTTTTGTTTCTTCTTTTGAAAAGTTTCCTAAATTATTTAATTCAAGTTTAAAAGTATCAAATATATTAGTTATATCAAAATTAATTAATTCAATACCATAATAATCACTTACAGCCTTTGCATCTATTCTATCTTCGTCTTGTGAATGACATGGAATTGTTACACCAATTACATTATCTTTTCCTAAAGCCTTAACTAAAAGTGCTGCTACTACTGCTGAATCTTTTCCCCCGCTAATTCCTAAAATAGCTCCACCAAGATTATTTTCTTTATAGTATTTTCTTACAAATTTTATAATATTATTTACTTCTTTTTTTACATCAAAATCTTTCATTATTTCATTATCCTTTTTATATATTTTTTCCCTTTTTCTAATGTTAATTTGCTATTTGCACTATTAATGTAACCATTTCTTTCTAATTCTTCTAATTCCTCTAAATTAAATGTCATAATTTTAATAATTTCTTCACTATCTAATTGTTGTGGATATTTACATACTGAATCAAATGCTATAAAACTATTATTTAAAGCTTCAGAGCAACCTTCATCTTGATAAAACTGATCAAGCAACTTTAAATATTTAGGTACATAACCTGTTTCTTCTTTTAATTCCCTAAGTGCTGCCATATAAGGATTTTCTCCATTTTCAATATAACCAGATGGAAAAGATACTGCAACTTTTTTTTCGGTAAATACTCTAGGTTCTATAACTGTAAGTATTTCATTTTCTAAAGTTATAGGCATAATTATTACTGCACTTCCATTCTTATTTCCTTTCATTATTTTTTCTCTTTCAATTGTTCTTCCATTGTTTAAAGTAATAGAATATGAAATACTAGTTATAAAAGTTGGATCATTGTTTTTTTCTTTTATTGATATAACTTTTAATTCTTCAATATATTTTTTTAGTTCTAAATATTTCTCCTTTCTCATTTTAATATTCATCTCCTTGCTTATCTTTCTTATTATTATTTTATTAATAACATCATTCAAAAAAAATAATTGTTACTAACATTATATTAATAACACAATCATTTGTCAATATTAAAACAAACTTTTTTTAAAAATATTATATAATCTAAAATAATTAATTTAAATTAAAATAAAATATTAAGCTGTCAAATATAATTATAATAACAATATTTATATAATAAAATTAGCCAATTTTTGCTTTCATAATTTCTTTATATATTTTTTTTATTACTTCCTTTTTGTCATGATTCATATCTATAAAATTGACATGTAATTGATAACCACTATCAAAACTAAATAAAAGCTCAACTTTACGAGGCTTAAAATTAATAGCACTAGTAGAAATAGATATATAAGGAATAATATGAATTTTTTTATAATATGCAGCAAATACATCTCTATCAAACAAAATCATTTTTTTATTTGTAAATACTGCATAATCCTTATTATTTTTATAACCTATTAAAATTTTCTCATTAGGCTCCACATACTCTTTAGCATAATCAGGTAGTTTATCTTCATAAACTTCTATTTTAAAATCAAAATATTTAGACAATTCTTTAAATTTAATATATGCCATAATTACACTCCCATCTAATATAATTGTACAAAAAAAAATAATATATTTCAATTACTAATATCTATGTTAGACCATAATGTTGAAGAAAAGAAAATATAGATATATAATAATAAAGGTGATAGAAGTGGAAGATGT